>CAMOUD010000005.1 GCA_946626215.1 uncultured Lachnospiraceae bacterium | reverse complement strand
AGGCCTCCGGAGGCCTCATGGACGTGACGGTGGGTTCTGCCCTTTCCCTCTTCGGAGGTGACCTGTCCCTGGACGAAGTGGCGGCCGCCTGCCGGGACCGGTAAAGGACGAATACTTTCAACATAAAAAACGGCTCTGAGCCTTATTTCATGCTACAGGAAAGGAACATTCTTATGGACTATTATGATATCTTGTCTTTAATGATGGGACTTAACGGTAATACTGATGGCGGACAATATGAGGAGATTCGAAAGCTTGACCAGCTGCTTACGGAAGCGAATATACCCCATGAGTTCAGAAGTCATCTGGGCGGTTTCCAAATTCTCTATTTTGGCCCCCAGGGCAGACCGAAAACAGAACCTGGAGTGATTCAGGGACCCGGAGTCGGCGCCGTTTGTTCGGCCATTGAAATTCCTGGCAGCTATGGGTCCGAGAATGATCGTATCGAAATCAGCGGACTGCTCACGGAGGAAGAGTATCGCAGCGATTCTGTAAAAGGCAATCTGACCGCAGAGGATGTGTTTGAACGAATCAGGAAGCATTGGAATCAGAACCAGCCGGAATGATGACAACGCTGCGGGATTCTCATGAACGCATGCGAGGCGCGGCAGGGAAGAAGACCAGCAGACCATCTGAAGAGAGAAGAGAAAAGCGGCAGAAGCAGAATGAGCAGCAGCCGGAAAACCGGAACAGAAAAAGAAGGACCCCAACGGCCTCGCGGCCCCGGGGTCCTTCCGGTATTTTCATTCCCACAGCAAATGAAAAAGCATTCCTATCCTAAATCAAATCAGTCTTTTGCCGTAATCAGAGCTTCTTTACGTTTACGGCCTGGGGTCCTTTCTCGCTCTGGATGACTTCGAATTCAACTTCCTGTCCATCTTCGAGTGTCTTGAAACCCTCGCCAAGCAGTCCGCTGTAATGTACGAATACATCATTGCCTTCGGAATCGGTGATGAAGCCGAAGCCTTTCTGATTGCTGAACCACTTAACAGTCCCTCTGTTCATGAAACATACCTCCAATTTGAACACAATGCGCGCTGCGCGATTTCCGTTTCCGGACAAAACGAAAAACGGTAAATATATTACCTGTATTATCGTAAAATACCCGGCAACATAACAAATGCAGGGTATCACAATAATTGTCAAAAGTAAAGAAAAAAATTGGTGGTTTGTTAATCAGTTTAAATCCATGTAAAATGACCGGCCGGAAGCCTCCTTGTCAGTTGCAGGGCAGACTTTAAAGTGCTAAACTGTAAAATGGCAACAAGACATCTTTGTCTATAAAGCGCAGTACCATAAGCGGGGAGGAAACATGAACAAGAAGGTTAGAACCGACGCTGTCAGACATTTATTTGAGGCGATCCTGACGTTGGAAACTGAGGAGGAATGCTTTTCCTTTTTTGAGGATCTCTGCACGGTCAATGAGCTGCTGTCTCTTTCCCAGCGCTTCGAGGTCGCGGCCATGCTGCGGGGCCATTCCACCTATCTCAGGATCGCGGAGAAGACCGGAGCCTCCACGGCGACCATCAGCCGCGTGAACCGGTCCCTGAAATACGGGGACGACGGCTATCGCCTTGTTTTCAGCCGGATGGCGTCCATGCAGGACATCATCGCCGACGGAGAGGACTGATCTTGTCAGGACATAAGAAAGCTGCATATGCCGGACTCTTTCTGGGGGGGCTTCTGTTGTATCTTATAACAGTGCTCCCCCTTCTGATTCGGCATGGGGGGACCTTTTTCTATTACGGTGATTACAACGTGCAGCAGGTCCCCTTTTATATCATGGCCCACCGGGCCGCCAGGGAGGGACGCTTCTTCTGGAACCCCCTGATCGACCTGGGCTCTTCCATGGGCGGGGCCTTTTCCTTCTATCTGTGGGGGAGCCCCTTCTTCTGGCTGACCCTGCCCTTCCCGGAATCCTGGATCCCCGGGCTCATGCCCGTCCTCATGGGACTCAAGTACGGGACGGCCATGGTCACCTCCTTCGCCTGGATCCGGACCCAGACCAGGTCCGGCAGGGGGGCCCTGATCGGCGCCCTCCTCTATACCTTTTCCGGCTTCCAGGCCTGCAACATCGTTTTCCAGCACTTTCATGACGTGACGGCCTTCTTTCCCCTCTATCTCCTGGCCTTCGACCGGTTCCTGGAGAAAAAGGACCGCCTGCCCTTTGCCCTGATGACGGCCCTCATGTCCGTCATCAGCTACTATTTCTTTTTCGGGCAGGTCCTCTTCCTGGTCCTTTACTACCTGGTCCGGTACCTGCCCCTGAGGAGCCCCCGGAGGGCCCTTTCCGAGGTGAGCGCCCTTCTGGCCTGGGGGGCCCTGGGCCTTTGCCTGTCTGCCTTCTTCCTGGTCCAGTCCCTGGCAGGGGTCCTGGGCAATTCCAGGCTTTCTGACCGGCTCCTGGGCTATGACCTTCTGGTCTGGCCCGACTCCGGGACGCCCCTGGCCATCCTGAAGAGCATGTTCATGGTCCCGGATCTGGTGGCCAGGCAGACCCTCTTTTCCAATGAGAACATCCGGAACGGGTCCCTGTCCCTCTATCTGCCGGGCTTCGCCATGACCGGCGTAGCCGCCTTCGGGCTCAGGAGAAGGAAGAGCTGGAAGACCAGGCTGACCCTGGTCTGTCTGGTCATGGCCTTTGTGCCGGTCCTCAACGCCCTTTTCTCCGCCCTGAACCGGTCCTATTACGCCAGATGGTTCTACATGCCCCTCCTGGTCATGGCCTGCATGAGCGCCCAGGCCCTGGAGGAGGGGGAGACGGTCTCCCTGAAGAAGGGCTTTGGCCTTTCGGTCCTGGCCTTTACAGCTTTTACCCTGGCGGCCCTTGTGCCCACAGGGGAGAAAGAGGCCGGGCTCTTTGCCGTTTCCGACTATCCCGGGCTCCTTCTCACGGAGGTCCTGGCCACGGGCCTCATGCTGGCCGGCCTGATCCTTGCCGGCTTTCCCGGCCGCGGGGTCATGCGGAAGGGCCAAAGGCGCATGCCGGTCCTGGTCCTGGTGACCCTCCTCTGCTGTCTGGTGACCACGGAGGCTGTCCTCCATAACGGGGATTCCCTGATCGCCCTTTCCGGAGGGGAGAAGTGGGAGGACCAGATGCTGGGACAGGCGCCCGACCTGCCGGAGGATGGTTTTTACCGGGTGGAGACCGATTCCGCCTCCACCAACTACGAGATGGTATGGGGGATCCCCACCATCCACTGCTTCCTGTCCACGGTCCATCCCTCCATCTTTTCCTTCTACCGGACCATCGGGATGCTGCGCAGCGTGGAGTCCACCCTTCCCCAGGACAGGATCGGGGCCAGGGCCCTCCTTTCGGTCCGCTTCTATCTGGACAATACCCGGGTCGCCCAGTCCGAGGACTATACCTCCAGGGGCGGGATCCCGGCCTATCAGCTCTATGGGGATTCCAGGGGCTATGACATCTACGAAAATCCCTACTGCCTGCCCATGGGCCTTGCCTTTGACCGCTGCGTGACCCGGGAGGACTACGCCCTCCTGTCCGGGACCGACCTGGCCGACCGGCTCCTGGTCCGGGATCTGATCGTGACAGCGGATCAGGCAGAGCGCTACCAGGATATCCTGACCCTGGAGAGCCATGGCAGGGAGGAGCCCATGGACATGGCTTCCTTCGCCATGGAGGCGGAAAAAAGAAGAAAGGGCGCCTGCAGGGACTTTGTCTTTGAGAAGAACGGCTTTTCGGCCCGGTCCTCCCTGGACAGGGACAGCCTGGTCCTTTTCTCCATTCCCTACGACAGGGGCTTTTCCGTGAAGGTGGACGGAGAGGAGACGGCGGCGGAGTGCGTGGACGGGGGCCTTCTGGCCGTTTATGTGCCGGCGGGCGACCATGTCATCCGGGCCTCCTACAGGCCCCCGTACCTGGTCCCGGCCTGCCTGGTCAGCCTTCTGGCGGCCCTGGGAGCGGTCCTGTACGCCTTTGGGCAGGGGGGACTTGCAAAGAAGAGCGGGCGATGATAAGATGTATTTCGTCGATGAACAAATGTCCGCAAGGCGGGGACTGAACATGAATCAGAAAGACGGAAGCGAATACTATATCGTCCGCGCCAGGGCGGTCCCGCCGATCCTTCGCGGGGTCGTGGAGGCCAACCGGCTCCTGGCTTCAGGAAAGGCCAGGACGGTCCATGAAGCAGTCCGGGCCGCAGGCATCAGCCGCAGCTCCTATTACAAGTTCAAGGATGACATAGAGGAATTCCATGACTACGCGGCAGGCACATCGGTCTCTCTTTACTGTGAGCTGGACGATGAGCCGGGCCTTCTGGCGGAGGCCCTGAGCGCCATCGCGGCAGGCGGCGCAAATATCCTGACCATTCATCAGAGCATTCCCCTCAACGGGGTGGCCGGTCTGTCCGTCAACTTTCAGACGGCGGACGGAGAAGGCAGCGCGGGCAGGATCATAGAACGACTGGAAGCCCTGAAGGGGATCGGCAGAGTCCGGATCATAGGCAGGGCATCAGGAAAATCATAAAGAGGAAGGAACAGGCAGGCTATGGCAGAAATTGCAGTACTCGGATTCGGCACCGTCGGCAGCGGTGTGGTGGAACTGATCGACAGGAACCAGGAACAGATCCTGAAGGGAGTCCCGGAGGGGATCCATGTCAAATACATTCTGGATCTCAGGGATTTTCCGGATTCCCCCTACGCGGACAGGGTCGTCCATGATTTCGACATCATTCTGGCAGACCCGGAGATCTCCGTGATCTGTGAGACCATGGGAGGAAGAGAGCCGGCCTTTTCCTTTTCCAGGAAAGCCCTGGAAAAGGGCATCAGCGTCTGCACCTCCAACAAGGAGCTGGTGGCGGCCCACGGCCCGGAGCTGATCGAGACGGCCAGGGCCCATCGCTGCAGCTACCTCTTTGAGGCCAGCGTAGGCGGCGGCATCCCGGTGCTTCGGCCCATCAGCGAGGCCCTGATCCAGGAGGACATCACCTCCATCATCGGCATCCTGAACGGGACGACCAACTACATCATGGACAAGATGGAAAAAGAGGACATGACCTTTGAGGACGCCCTCTCCCTGGCCCAGCAGAAGGGCTACGCGGAGCGCAATCCCGAGGCCGACGTGGAAGGCCATGACGCCTGCCGCAAGATCGCCATCCTGTCCTCCCTGATGACCGGAAAGACTGTCCGCTATGAGGACATTCCCTGCGAAGGCATCAGCCGGATCACCAAGGCGGATTTCGGCTACGCCCGCAATATGCGCATGGCCATCAAGCTCCTGGGCATGAGCCGCAGGAACGCGGACGGGAGCCTCTCTGTCAGGACCGCTCCCTTCCTGGTCCCCGAGGACCATCCCCTTCACAGCGTGACGGGCGTCTTCAACGCCGTTTTCGTTCACGGCAACTGCGTGGATGACCTCATGTTCTACGGACGCGGAGCGGGCAAGTTCCCCACAGCCTCGGCCGTGGCCGCCGATGTGGTGGAATGCTGCCGCTGCAGGGGCAGCCATGTGGAAGTCCGCTGGTCGGATGAGACCCTGGCCCTGGCCGATCCCTCCGAGGAGAGCCGCCAGTTCTTCGTCCGCGTCGGAGCCGCTTCGGCAGACGCCGCCAGGGCAGCCTTCGGCGACGCCGCCCAGACCGTCCAGTCCGATTCTCCCGCTGAGGACGAATACGCCTTCGTAACGGGCGAGCTGACGGAAAAGGAGATCCTGGACCGGATCGGCCGTCTCCAGGACGTAAGGGCCTGCATCCGCCTGCTGGATCTGGGCAAATGACCGCTTGACGAATCGATCAGATACGTCCATACTGAGTAAGTCTAACGTCAGAGCAGCGGGAGGCCGCTGCTCTGGCTTTGTGGCGTTTTCTGCCTTCCGGAGCGGGGCAGAGGACGAGGCACCAGGAGAAAAAACGCCGCGCGCCGGCGCGGCTTCAAGAGGTAAAAATGAAAAAGGTCGTAAAGTTCGGCGGTTCCTCACTGGCCGATGCCGAACAGTTCAAAAAAGCAGCAGCTATCATCCAGGCGGATCCCTCCAGGGTCTATGTGGTCCCTTCCGCGCCCGGCAAGCGCTTCGGGAAGGATACCAAGGTCACGGACCTGCTCTACCGGATGTTCCATGAGGCGGAGGAGAAAAAGGATTTTTCAGAGACCCTGAACGAGATCAGGAGCCGCTACAGCGCCATCATCACAGGTCTTGGCCTGAAGGGCTTTACCCTGGACAGGGAATTTGAGGAGATCGAAAAGGAGATGCTGACGGAGCCCGACGCGGACTTCGCGGCCTCCCGGGGCGAGTACCTGAACGGACGGATCATGGCCCGGTACCTGGGCTATGAGTTCATCGACGCGGCGGAGGTCATCTTCTTTTATGAGGACGGGAGCCTGAACCTGGAAAAGACCACGGTCGTCATGAGAAGGCGGCTGGAAAGAGTCCCCAGGGCCGTCATTCCCGGCTTCTACGGCCAGGGCTTCAACCGGCGGATCAAGACCTTCTCCAGAGGCGGGTCCGACATCACGGGCTCCATCGTGGCGGGCGCCGTCCGGGCGGACGTCTATGAGAACTGGACCGACGTGTCCGGCTTCATGGTAGCCGATCCCAGGATCGTCTCCAATCCGGTCCGGATCGAGACCATCACCTACCGGGAGCTGAGGGAGCTGTCCTACATGGGCGCCTCCGTCCTCCATGAGGAGGCCATCTTCCCGGTCCGGCATGAGGGCATCCCCATCAACATCCGCAACACCAACGCCCCTGAGGACGACGGGACCTGGATCGTGGAATCCACCTGCCAGAAGTCCGGCTATGTGGTCACCGGCATCGCCGGCAAGAAGGGCTTCTGCACGGTCCTGATCTCCAAGGCCATGATGAACTCGGAGATCGGCTTCGGCCGCAAGGTCCTCCAGGCCTTTGAGGAGAACGAGATTTCCTTTGAGCACATGCCCTCCGGCATCGATACCATGACCATCGTGGTCCATGAGGACGAGTTCAAGGACAAGGAGCAGAGGGTCGTATCCGCCATCCACCGGATGGCCGGTCCGGACTCCATTGAGATCGAATCCGATCTGGCCCTGATCGCCGTCGTGGGACGGGGCATGAAATCCACCAGGGGCACGGCCGGCCGGATCTTCTCCGCCCTGGCCCACGCCCATGTCAATGTCCGCATGATCGACCAGGGCTCCAGCGAGCTCAACATCATCATCGGCGTGGAGAACGAGGATTTCGAGACCGCAGTCAAGGCGATCTATGATATATTTGTACTGACGCAGATCTGAGAAGGGATCTGCCGCAGGGACAGGGAAAGCGCCGCCTCGGGTTTTCCGGCCGGTCCGCCGGCAGACAGGAAAGGACATGACTATGGATACAGGCTGTATTGAAGTTGTTGTGGGACGGAGGACTTCCCCTTTTACCAGGATCCTGAGGGGCCTGTCCATCGCGGGCACGGCTCTGTGCATTCTTTTCGCCGTCAGGATCAGTCTCTTTCTGATCCTGGGCGCCGTGATCTTCGGCATTCTCATCTGGTATTTTACCCAGGACATCAACGTGGACTATGAGTATGTCTACGTGGAGAAGGAGATCCGGATCGCCAAGATCATCAACAAGGAAAAGAGGAAGGAGATCGCGTCCTATCCTCTGGATGACATGGAGATCATCGCTCCTTTTGCCTCCCACAGGCTGGACGGCTACAGGGAGAGGGTCAAAATGATCGACTATACCTCCGGAAGGGAGGAGGACAGGAACATCCGCTACGGTCTTGTGACCGGAGGCCGGATGCTCCTGCTGGACCTGGATGAGGAATACGGCGCGGAGATCCTGAAGCAGATCAGGTTCTTTGCTCCCCGCAAGGTATTCAGGGACTGAAAGCTATGAAGCAGTAGGAGGAGACGGGCCCGGAACCATGGAGGGCCCGGTCCCCGGGCGCGTAAAGGAGGAAACATGGCAGAAGAAATCAGAACAGACACAGCAGAGGAGACCGGCGCTGCCAGGGAAAGCAGGAACTTCATCGAGCAGCTGATCGACAAGGATCTGGCGGACGGGGTCTACACCACTGTCCATACCCGTTTCCCTCCCGAGCCCAACGGCTATCTCCATATCGGCCACGCCAAGTCCATCCTGCTCAACTACGGCCTGGCCAGGGAATACGGCGGCAAGTTCAATCTCCGCTACGACGATACCAATCCCACCAAGGAGGACGTGGAATTTGTCGATTCCATCCGGGAGGATGTGGAATGGCTGGGCGCCGATTTTGAAGACAGGGTATTCTTTGCCTCCGATTATTTCCAGCAGATGTATGACATCGCCGAGGACCTGATCCGCAGGGGCCTGGCCTATGTGTCCGAGCTGACGGCCGAGGAAATGCGGCTCTACAGGGGCACTTTGACCGAGCCCGGAAAGAACGATCCCAACCGGGACAGGCCTGCGGAGGAGAACCTGGCCCTCTTCCGCCAGATGCGGGACGGCGTCTTTGCCGACGGCGAGAGGACCCTCCGGGCCAAGATCGACATGGCCAGCCCCAACATCAACATGCGAGATCCCATCCTCTACAGGGTGGCCCACATGACCCATCACAATACGGGGGACAAGTGGTGCATCTATCCCATGTATGACTATGCCCATCCCATTGAGGACGCCATCGAGGGCATCACCCATTCCATCTGCACCCTGGAGTTCGAGGACCACAGGCCCCTCTACGACTGGGTGGTCCGGGAGGCAGGCTTCGAGAACCCGCCCCGGCAGATCGAATTCGCCAAGATGTATCTGACCAATGTGGTCACCGGCAAGCGCTATATCAAGAAGATGGTCCAGGACGGCATCGTGGACGGCTGGGACGATCCCCGGCTGGTCTCCATTTCGGGCCTCAGGCGCAGAGGCTTTACTCCTGAGTCCATCCGCAAGTTCGTGGAGCTCTGCGGCGTTTCCAAGAGCAACTCCTCCGTGGACTACGCCTATCTGGAATACTGCATCCGGGATGATCTTAAGACCGGCTGCAAGCGGATGCTGGCAGTCCTGGATCCGGTGAAGCTGATCATCGACAACTATCCCGAAGGCCAGGTCGAATATCTGGACGCGGACAACAACCTGGAGAACCCAGACCTGGGCAAGAGGCAGATCCCCTTCGGCCGTGAGCTCTGGATCGAGCGGAATGACTTCATGGAGGTCCCGCCCAGCAAGTATTACAGGCTCTATCCCGGAAACACAGTCCGGCTCATGTACGGCTACTTTGTCACCTGCACCGGCTTTGAAAAGGACGAGGAGGGCAGGGTCACGGCCGTCCACTGCGAGTATCATCCCGAGACCAGGAACGCTGTCAAGTTCGAGGGCAAGAGGGTCAAGGGGACCATCCACTGGGTCTATGCCCCCCAGGCGGTCCCGATCACGGCCAGGCTCTATGAGAACATCATCGATGAGGAGAAGGGCGTCTACAATGAGGACGGGTCCCTCAACCTCAATCCCAACTCCCTGACCGTCTGCCAGGGCTGGGGGGAGCCTGCCCTGAAGGACGTAAAGGCCTTTGACCGCTTCCAGTTCGTCCGGAACGGCTACTTCTGCGTGGACTATAAGGATTCCAGAGAGGGCGCTCCGGTCTTCAACCGGATCGTGGGACTCAAGAGCTCCTTCAAGCTCCCCAAGCCCTGATGGATTCCGGCGGAGAGGGAAAACAGGTCCATACAGGATGTGACAGACATACAGGATCTCACAGATAAGAAGAGAATAAGGACCGGAAAGAGAAACATGGATTTCTCTTTCCGGTCCTTGATCGATTCGGGGACATATAAATCATAATGATCAGAGGGGCTGCCTCAGAGGGTCATATGGGAGAGGGCCAGGATGCAGGTAAGGACCTCCTCCCGCCACAGGTCCAGGTCGGGCTTTGGTGAGGAGAGGGCCCTCCTCAGCATGCCCCGCCTGGTATAGGCCAGCATCCGGGTCAGGCAGGCCAGATCGGCATCGGACAGGAAGGCAGGCCCTCTTGCCTGGGCCAGGATGGCGTCCGCGGCCTCCTCCGCCTTGCCCAGCCAGGGCTGGATGGCCCCGGAGGCGTCAGGGTCTGTTTCCTCCCCGGCCTGCTCCAGGAAGAGGAGCATGTAGGGGAACTGGCGGGTGATGGCCAGCTCCGTATCCAGAAGGAGCCTGTGGAGACGGAAGTAGTCGGACTCGGCTCCCCGGGAGGCGGCCCCCAGCTCCACCAGGACATAGCGGACGGCGTATTCATAGAGGAAGCCGTAGAGGCCCAGCTTGCTCCCGAAATAGTGGAAGAGAAGGCCCTTGCTGATGCCGGCCTCCGCGACGATCTCATCCGTGGAGGCGTGGCGGTAGCCGTTGCAGGCAAAGATCTTCAGGGATCCGTTGAGGATCCGGTCCTGTTTTTCCTTTTTCAGATCAAAGAATTTTTCGTTCATAGGGCCCATGCGCTCCTTGTTGTGCATCTGGTATATGTGTATCCTAGCACGGGCGGGTTTTCTTTGCAATCGAGGCAGGAGATGACGGAAAAGGAGGCCCTTTTTTGGAGAGTTTTTTTGGGCAGGGCATCTTTTCAATTCACGAAAAATAGAGTATCATAACATGGATTGTTCTGGTAATTTGCCCGCCGGCCCCACAGGCTGGGCTCTGTGTCTGCCGGTCAATGGACACAGGTAGATCAGGCCGCGGCAGGTCCGCTGTCTGTTTGTTTCATGTTCATGGAGGATCATACAATGGGAAAACTGACCAAGCTGTTCGTAGGATGCACCGTTCTCGGAATCGCCGCGGCAACCGCCTATTTCTTAAGCGAAGAGTCTGACAAGGCCGCTGAGGACGCTGCCGAGAAGGCTTCCGCCGAGACGTCTGAAGAGACCGCTGAAGCTGAGGGTTCCGCTGATACCCTGAAGAAGGTCGCTGCCCGTACCTATACTACTGTTCTGCATACGACTGTCCAGGCAGTCAGCAGGGTAAGAGAAGCCATCGCTCCCAGAACGGAAGAGGAAGAGGCCGAGGAGCCCGCTGCTGTTGAAGAGACCGCTGCTGCCGAAGAGACTGCCGCTGTCGAAGAGCCCGCAGCCGCCGAGGAGCCCGCGGCCGCTGAAGAACCCGCTGCCGCTGACGAGGAAGCTGAGACTGAGGAAGCCGCCGAGGCAGCTGCCGAAGCCAGAGAAGCCTTCGCGGAAGAGCCCGGCAAGGTCGTGGACATCCTGCCCGAGGAGCCCGCAGGGGAAGAATAAGCAGAAAAATGACTGAAGATCCGCGGATTTCATGCTGAAGATCCGCGGATTTTTTTCTTGACGGAACCGGCCTGCCGAAATATAATCCTGCATTAGGAACTGATCAGAATCATCATCATCAGGAAGGAATGGCCGGTTTTGTCTGATTTCGTATTCGACAACCCCGCATACACGCATACAGGCACGTCTGAGCCGCAGTCTCAGACGTGCCTTATCTATGCCGGCAGCGGAAAAGAAAGCTGACGGTCCATTCCGGTTTCACCATGGGAGGTAGAAATGTCTGACGAAAAAGTAATCATCGGAGAAAAGGCCATATATGATGCCAAAGAGCTGGGCGCGGGCAGAGTCCTGGTCCTGGGCTTCCAGCACATGTTCGCCATGTTCGGGTCCACCATCCTGGTCCCCGTCCTGACCGGACTGAGCGTTTCCACTACGCTCCTCTTCGCCGGCCTCGGCACCCTGCTCTTCCACTTCATCACCAAGAAGAAGGTCCCTGCTTTCCTGGGCTCCTCCTTCGCTTTCCTGGCCGGCTACGCGGCCATAGCCCCCAACGGGGAAAAGGAACTCCTGCCCTACGCCTGCTTCGGCGTCGCCGTGGCCGGCATGGTCTACCTGCTCCTGGCCCTGGCCTTCAAGGTCTTCGGCGCCAGACGGGTCATGAAGTTCTTCCCGCCCGTTGTCACCGGCCCCATCATCATCGCCATCGGTCTGAACCTGTCCGCTACGGCCATCAACTCCTGCAAGACCAACTGGCCCATCGCCCTGATCGCCATTGTCATCGTGGTGGTCTGCAACATCTGGGGCAAGGGCATGATCAAGATCATCCCCATCCTCCTGGGCGTTGTGGGCTCCTACGCCTTCGCTGCCCTGACCGGCTGCATCGACTTCGCGCCTGTGGCCCAGGCCCCCATCTTCGGCTTCCCCGTGGACATGAGCAGGACTGTCTTCGCCATCTTCACCGGCGGAAACATGGATTCCGGTCTCCTGATCACGGCCATCGTGACCATCGTTCCGATCTCCCTGGCTACCATGATGGAGCACATCGGCGACATTTCCGCCATTTCCTCCACCGTGGACCGCAACTATATCAAGGATCCCGGCCTTCACAGGACCCTGGTAGGCGACGGTCTGGCCACCACCCTGGCTTCCCTTTTCGGCGCGCCTGCCAACACCACCTATGGTGAGAACACGGGCGTCCTGACCCTGACCAGAGTCTTCGACCCCATGGTCATCCGCCTGGCGGCCGTCCTGGCCATCCTTTTCTCCTTCTTCCCCAAGTTCGCGGCCATCATCGAGGTCATGCCCTCCGCGACTGTCGGCGGCATTTCCCTGATCCTCTACGGAATGATCTCCGCGGTCGGTGTTCGGAACGTGGTGGAGACCGGCGTGGACTTCTCCAAGAGCCGCAACGTCCTGATCGCGGCCCTGATCCTGGTCCTGTCCATCGGCATCAACTATTCCGGTTCCCTGACCTTCGCGGTCGGCACCATGACCATCAGCCTGTCCGGTCTGGCTACCGGCTCCCTGGTCGGTATTCTTCTCAACGCTGTCCTGCCTCAGAAGGACTATGAGTTCGATGAGGACCAGCCCAACCGTACCGGCGTCAGCTTTGAGATGATCCACGGCGAGACCCTGGCAGAGGAAAAGGACAGGCACTGAAGCCTGAACAAGTGAATCAGAGGACTGCCCGTCAGTCCTGAAGCCCCAGGGGCGCTCCGGTTTTGCCGGGGCGCCCCTTTCTGTCCTCCGGCCTCTTCTTTATGCTATACTGTTAGGATGACAGATCGGCATTTTTGGAAAGGCGGCATCATGTCTTATCGTTTTTGTTTTGGCGCGTCCGGATCCGGCAAGAGCGTACGGATCCATCAGGAGATCATAGAGAGGGCCGAAAGGTCCCTGGCGGCCGGGGAGGACACCCTATACCTGGTCCTGGTGCCCGAGCAGTTCTCCATGCAGACCCAGAAGGAGCTGGTGGAGGAGAACCCCTCCCGGGGCATCATGAACATAGAAGTCCTCAGCTTCGGCCGGCTGGCCTACCGGCTGGAGGGAGAGACCGGCCCTGCCAGGGCTCCGGTCCTGGACGATACCGGCAAGAGCCTGATCCTGAGACGGGTCGCGGCATCCTGCCGGGACAGTCTCCGGGTCCTGGGAGGGGCCATCGGCCGCCCGGGCATGATCGAGGAGATCAAGTCTGTCATCTCGGAATTCAAGCAGTACGGGATCCGGGAGGAGGAGATCGACGCCCTGACAGACTACGCCCGGAAGGGAGGCCAGAAGGCCCTGGCCGCCAGGCTGACGGACATGAAGGTCCTGTATGGGGCCTTTGAGGAGGCCCGCAGGGGCCGGTACGCCACGGCGGAGGAGACCATGGACCTGCTGGCAGGCGCCATTCCCTCCTCTGACCTGATCCGGAGGGCAGTCATTGTCCTGGACGGCTTTACGGGCTTTACCCCGGTCCAGAACCGGGTCCTGTCCGCCCTGATGGCCCGGGCCCGGGAGGTCATCTTCTGCCTGACCCTGGCCCCCGACGGAGGCCCCGGCCCGAAGGAGTTCTTCCGGACCGGAGATCCCGGCAGTGAGCAGCACCTCTTTTACCTGAGCCGGAAGACGGCCCTGCGGATCCAGAGCCTGGCAGAGGCAGGGCGGATCCCCCGGGGCGAGGACCTGTACCTGGACCGGCCCGACAGGGCCCGCTTTTCGGCCAGTCCCGTCCTGGCCCATCTGGAAAAGAACCTCTTCCGGCCTCATGGCTCCCGCGGGGCCTATGAAAAGGAGCCCGGAGGGGCCCTCCGGATCTTCGCGGCCTCCACGCCCGACCAGGAGGTGGCCCAGATCCTCATCACCATCCGGCGCATGGTCCGGGACCAGGGATACGCCTACAGGGACTTTGCCGTGGTATCCGGCGACCTGGAGACCTACGGAGACCTGATGGACCGCTGCTGTCGGCTCTACGAGGTCCCCGTCTACATCGACAGGAACCGGGATATCCGGCATAATCCCCTTTCCGCCGGCGTCCGGGCGGCCCTGGCCATTCCGGTCCGGGGCTATGACTATGAATCCATCTTCCGCTATCTGAGGACCGGCCTGTCCACTCTGACCAGAGAGGAGACAGACCGGCTGGAGAACTATTGCCTGGAGAAGGGGATCCGGGCCAGGAAGCACTGGAAGGACCCCTTCGACGCGGATACGGAGCCCCTGCGCCTCCGCCTGATCCGGGAGCTTTCCCCCCTCTTTGACCTGGTGCCCGGAGAGGCGCGCAGGGCCCCCATGACCGTGGCGGAAAGGACCAGGGCCCTCTATGACTTTGTCACCGGCCTGGAGGCCGAGAACCGGATGGCTCTCCTGGCAGCGGCCTTCGAAGCGGAGGGCGATACGGAGAGGCAGCTGGAATACGAACAGATCTACCGGTCCCTGATGCGGCTCCTGGACCAGCTCTACAGCCTGGCGGGCCCTGAGAAGATCTCTGCCAGGGATTATCTGGAGCTGGTGGAGACGGGCCTGGATGAGATCCGCCTGGGGACCCTGCCCCAGCTGGCGGACCGGGTCCTCTGCGGAGATATCGAAAGGACCCGGCTGTCCGAGGTCCGGGTTGTCTTTTTTGCCGGCCTCAACGACGGGATCATCCCCAGGGCGGCCTCCAGAGGCGGCCTCCTGTCCGACCTGGACAGGGAATTCCTCCTGGGGGCCGGGACCGAGCTCTCGCCTACGCCCCGGCAGCAGATGTATATCCAGAGGCTCTACCTCTATCTGAACATGACCAAGCCCAGGACCAGTCTGATCCTGTCCTTTTCCAGGACCAGCCGGGAGGGCGGGAGCCTCCGCCCCTCCTTCATGGTCCGGGAGATCCGCCGCCTCTTCCCCCTGGCTGAGGTCGAACTGCCCGAGGCCCAGCCTCCGGCCTCTCGCCTGACGGGCAGGAGCGATTCCATGGACCTGATGGCCGGCTGCCTCAGGGACTACGCCTCCGGCAGCATGGACAGGGACCCCGCGGAGACGGAGGCCTTCATGAGCCTCTACGGCTTCCTCCTGTCCCGGGGCGGGACCCTGGCCAGGGACCTGGTACGCCTGCGGGAGGCTGCCTTTATCCATTACCATCCGGAATCCATACGGCCCGAAACGGCCGGGCGCCTTTACGGGACCAGGATCCGGGGCTCTGTCTCCCGGCTGGAACTGGCGTCCCAGTGCATGCTGCGGCAGTTCCTCCGCTACGGCCTTTCCCTCCAGGAGAGGAGGGAGCGCCAGGTGGAGTCCAGGGATACGGGCTCCATCCTTCATGAGAGCCTCCAGCGCTTTACGGCCCTGCTGGGCCGGGAGGGCCTGACCTGGACGGACTTTACCCCGGACCAGGCCAGGGCCCTGGTCCGGGAGGCCCTCTTCCAGGAGGTCAACACCTACCGGGACCGCCTGGTCTATACCACGGAGAGGTCCAGCGCCGGCGTGGGCCGGATGGAGCGGATCCTCACCAGGACCGTCATGGCCCTCCAGTACCAGATCCGCAAGGGATCCTTCACCTTCTACGGGTCCGAGCTCTCCTTCGGAGAGAGGGGGGTGCCGGGCCTGACCTATGAGCTGGAAGGAGGAAGCCTGGAGCTCCGGGGCCGGATCGACCGGGTGGACCTGGCCGAAGAGGAGGGCCGGGTCTATGTCAAGATCCTGGATTACAAGTCCGGTCTTCTGGACCTGGACCGGGACAAGGTCAGACGGGGCCTCCAGCTCCAGCTGATCACCTACATGGAGGCCATGCGGGAATTCCTGGGCCGGGAGAAGCCCGGCAAGGAGATCCTGCCGGCGGCCATGCTCTATTACCGGATGAAGGACCCCATGGTCCCAGCCGGGCCGTCCTCGGATGACCTGCCCGGAGAGAACCCGGGGAAGATCCTGGAGGAACTCCGGCCCACCGGCATGGTCCTGGCGGAGCTGGACACGGTCCTGAGGCTGGACGCCGCCTTTGACAGGAATTCGGACGTCATCCGGGTCACCAGGCTGGCGGGCGGCGCCTTCCGGGAGAGCTATACCTATACCCGGGAGGAATACCAGGCCATGGCGGACCAGGTCCGGGAGACCATGGTCGCCCTGGCGGAAGAGATCCTGAAGGGAGCTTCCCGGGCCAATCCGGCCAGGATCGACAAGCGGACCCTGGCCTGCACCTACTGTCCCTACGCGAAAGCCTGCGTCTTCGATCCCACGATCCCGGGCTGCAGCTACAGAGAGGACTGACTACTATACGAGGTTGAATACACATGGGGTTTGAATATACAAAGGAACAGAAAAGGGTCATGGAGGCCAGGGACCGCAACATCCTGGTCTCGGCCGCCGCGGGAAGCGGCAAGACCGCGGTCCTGGTGGAGAGGATCGTCCGCATGATCTCGGAGGGAGACCATCCCCTGGACATCGACAGGCTCCTGGTGGTGACCTTCACCCGGGCGGCGGCGGCCCAGATGCGGGAAAGGATCGCCCAGGCCATCGAAAAGAGGCTGGAGGAGGATCCGGGCAACGCCCACCTGGTCCGCCAGGAGACCCTTCTCCACAACGCCCAGATCACGACCATCGACAGCTTCTGCAGCTTCCTGGTCCGCAACAACTTCAGCGAGATCGGACTGGATCCGGGCACCCGGCTGGCGGATGAAACGGAGGAAAAGCTCCTGGAAGCCGATGTCCTGGAGAAGTTCCTGGAGGGCTGCTATGAGGAAAAGGACCCTGCCTTTCTGGCCTGCGCGGACTATTTCTGTCCCGGGGGAGACGACAGGGAGCTGGCTTCCATGATCTCCGACCTGTCCTCCAGGGCCTCCTCCCGCCCCATGCCGGAGGACTGGCTGAGGGAAAGGCGGGAGGATTATGTCATCCTGGACCAGATGGACCTGTTCGGGACTCCCTGGATGCAGACCGCCATCCTGGATATGCTGGAGGAGCTTCTGGACCTGGCGGATTTCTACGGGGTCATCCTGGAGATCTGCAGCCTGCCCGGAGGCCCGGGCGAGCGGACCGAATCCATCCTTACGGCGGAACGGGAAGGGATCCTGGCCCCCCTGCGGGACCCTGCCGTCGCCTTCGCGGCGGCAGGGGACAGGAGGCGGATCTCCACCCTGGCCGGATATATGGCCCCTGAGGACGCCCAGATGGTCTATACGGCCGTCAGAAAGGCTTCCTCCATCTCCTTTGAAAGGTTCTCAAAGCCCGGCAAACGCCAGGCTCCTGACCTGGATCCGGACCGCTGGGACCTGATCAAGGGCATGCGGGGAGCGGCCAAGGACGCGGTGGGAAGGATCTCGTCCCGTCTGGCCTCCTCCAGCCCGGACCTGGTCCTGGCCATGATGGAGAAGGCGGCAGGCCCCGTCAGGACTCTGGTGGACCTGACCCTGGCCTACCGGGAGACTCTGGCCCGGGAGAAGAAGGACCGGGGCGTCATGGACTTCTCGGACCTGGAGCATTACGCCCTTCAGATCCTGACAGAGAAAGGACCGGACGGAGAGATCCGGGTCCGGCCGGCCGCCCTGGAGTACAGGCGGTATTTTGACGAGATCCTGATCGATGAGTACCAGGACTCCAACGATGTCCAGGAGCTCCTGCTCCGGACCATTTCCAGAGAGGACACGGCTGAGCCCGGGAACCGCTTCATGGTGGGCGATGTCAAGCAGTCCATCTACCGGTTCCGTCTGGCCAGGCCCGAGATCTTCATGGACAAGCTCCGCTACTATAAGCAGGGCGATCCCGTGAACGAGAGGATCGACCTGGATAAGAACTTCCGCAGCCGGAAGGAGGTCCTGGAGGGCGTCAACGCCGTCTTTGAAAGGATCATGGTGCCCGAGGTGGGAGGCGTCCTCTATGACGAGGAGGCTTCCCTCAAGCACGGCATGCCCTATCCGGAGGGGGGAGACGACTACCGGCCTGAGCTCCTCCTGGTGAACGGGACTCCGGAGGAGGAGACAGAAGAAGAGGAAGAGGAGGTGCCCCCCGGGAAAGCGGGCCCCCGCCAGGCGGAGGCCCTGGCCGTGGCGGCCAGGATCCGGGAGATGCACGGGTCCTTCCGGGTCCGGGACAGGGAAACGGGAGAGCTGAGGCCCTGCCGCTACAGCGACATGGTCATCCTTCTCAGGACCGCCGCCGGCTGGAGCGAGGAGTTCCGGGAGGTCCTGGAAAAGCAGGATATCCCGGTCCACGTGGAGGCCAGGTCCGGCTATTTCCAGGCCAGAGAGGTCAGGGAGCTCCTGCAGCTCCTCAGGGTCATGGACAATCCCAGGCAGGACATCCCTCTCTACGGGGCCCTGTCCGGGTATTTCGGAGGCATGAGCCTGGAGGAACTGGCAAGGGTCCGGGCGGACCATCCCGAAGGGCCCTTCCATGAGGCCGTCATGGCCGCCCTGGAAGGAGAGGAGCCGGACCGGAAGCTGGCCGGATTCATGGCCTTCCTGGAAAAGTGGCGGGAGAGGTCCCTCTTCCTGCCCGTTCCTTCTCTCCTCCACCAGATCTGCGAGGAGACGGGCTACTATGCCTACACGGCCGCCCTGCCCCGGGGAGGCCAGCGTCTGGCCAACCTCCGCTTCCTGGAGACCCAGGCCCAGACCTTTGAGAAGACCTCCTATACGGGCCTTTTCCAGTTCCTCCGCTATATCGACCAGATCCACAAAAGAGAGGTGGACTTCGGCGAAGCCAGCATGCTGGATGAGAACGCGGACGTGGTCAGGATCATGACCATCCACAAGAGCAAGGGCCTGGAGTTCCCCATCTGCTTTGTCTCGGGCCTGGCCAAGAAGTACAACATGCGGGACGCCTCCGGGGACTGCATCTGCGATACGGACTGGGGCCTGGGCGTATCCTATCTGGACGGGGAAAAGCGGGTCCGGGCGGAGACCTTCCGGTCGGCCTGCGTGGCCGACAAGATCCGGAGGGACGCCCTGGGCGAAGAGATCCGGGTCCTTTACGTGGCCATGACCAGGGCCATGGAAAAGCTGATCCTGACCGGCTATGTCAGGGACGCCGGAGACTGTCTGGCGGGACAGGAGGCCCTGATCCGGGGCTACAGGGAAATGGGCTTCCTCCCTGTCTCCCTGATCCGCCGGTCCGGCACCTATCTCCAGCTGGTCCTCAGGGCCCTGCTCATGGACCGGGAGGCGGAAGACCTCCTGGACCAGGAGGCGGACGGCCCCTTCCGGGTCCGGGTGAGAGATACCTCCGACGCCCTTCTGCAGGAACTGCGGGACCAGGAGGCCCTGTCCCTCAGGGCCGTCCTGCTGGACGGCCTGGCCGGGAAGGGAGAGGAGGACTGGACGGACAAGGAGGCCGTCCGGGAACTCGAGCGGAGCCTGTCCTTTGCCTATCCCCACGCCGATCTGGCAGGGCTTTATGTCAGGACCTCGGTCTCGGCCGTCAAGAACAGGGCCAGGGAGGAGGAGATGAGCGCCGCCGGCAGGGAGGGCGGACCGGGCGAAGGGGCCCATGAGCTGTTCCCTGAAAAGGAACCCGTTCCCTGCCTGCCGGACTTCATGAAGGAACCCGGAGAAGGAGGGCCCTCCGGCACCGGCTACGGATCCGCCGTCCACCGGGTCCTGGAGCTCATGGACTACGACCGGTTCGGTGACGGAAGAGGGAGCCTGGAAGACCTGGAAGCCTTTATCAGGTCCCTGGAGGAGTCCGGAAAGATGGAGCCCTCCTTCGAAGGCCTGGTCAGGGCCGAAGGGATCCGGGACTTCCTGGAGTCTCCCCTTGGCCGGAGGATGGCCAGGGCGGCCCGGAAGGGCCTTCTTCACCGGGAGTCTCCCTTTGTCCTGGGCGTGCCGGCCTCGGACCTGGACCCTGCCTTCCCTTCCTCCGAGACCATCATGGTCCAGGGCATCATCGACGCCTGGTTCGAGGAGGATGGCCGGGTCGTGATCGTGGATTATAAGACGGACAGGGTCTCCTCCGGCGAAGAGCTGATAAAAAGATACAGGGCCCAGCTCGTATATTACGGGAGGGCCCTGCGGCAGATCCTTCATAAAGAAGTCAGCGAGTATATGTTTTATTCCTTTGCTCTCCGGTCAGAGGTCAGGCTCTGAGGCCGGGGCAGGGAATCAGACCAGTCCCAGGACAGGGACGAAGAAGCAGATCAGGCCGCCGATGACGGCATAGAGAAGGACGTAGACGAAGACCCGGCTCAGGATCTTGCTTTCCTGGCCCATAAGACCGACAGCCGCGCAGCCGATGGCGATGGACTGGGGGCAGATCATCTTTCCGATGCCGCCGCCCATCTCATTGGCGGCGCAGAGCCAGGCGGCGTTGGCCCCGATGGCCTGGGCCGTCTGCTGCTGGAGGCCGCCGAAGAGGACGGCCGTGGAGGTGCCGGATCCCGTGACGAAGCCGCCGATGACGCCGATCAGAGGGGAGAAGAGCGGGAAGAAGGAGCCTGTCACAGCCACCAGGACGGCGGCGATATCGCCGATCATGCCGCTGTAGCCCATGATCTTGGCGATGGCCAGGACGCTGCAGACGGTCACGAAGGTCTTGATGTTGTTCAGGAAGGTCTTTTTCAGGACGGCTCCCATCCTGGCCGGTGACGCCCCCTGGATGGTGCCGCCGATGAAGGCAGCGATCAGGATCAGGATGCCGGGCGTATTGAACCAGTAGAAGGTCAGGGTCCCGGGATTCTCACCCGCGTAGACCTGAAGAGTGGACTTGATGGCCGCCGTGGGCCCGTTGATGAAGGGGACCAGCTTGGAGGTCACAAGAAGGAGGACAAAGGTCAGGATAAAGGGGGCCCAGGCCCGGAGCCCCGTATTCAGGTCCAGGACCGCGTCATCGCCTCTGGAGGGCGGGATCTTGAATTCCGGATCGGTCCTGACGGGCAGGAACCGGGCGGCCAGGACCATGCAGGCCATGCTGATGACGGAGCCCAGGATGTTGGGAAGCTCGGCGCCGATGAACATGGCGGCGATCACCTGGGGAACGCAGAAGGACAGGGACGCGATCAGGGTGAAGGGAATGAGCCCCTTCAGGGCCTTCATTCCCCCGCCGATGATGGCCACGGCCAGGAAGGGCGACAGGAAGGTCAGGACGATCTGGATCAGGGAGGCGTAGGTGGTAAAGGTCAGGGTATCCAGTCCCGTGATGCCGACCATGGTCACAGCCGGGACGCCCACGCTGCCGAAGACGGTGGGTGTGGAATTGATGACCAGGCAGGCCGTGACCGCCAGGATGGGGTCAAAGCCGACGCCGACCAGCATGCCGGCGGGAATGGCGACGGCAGTGCCGAAGCCCGCCATGCCTTCCATGAAGTTGCCGAAGCCCCAGGCGATGATCAGCATCAGGATCCGGCGGTCGTCGGATACGGAGCCCAGCATCTTTTTGATGGTCTCCATGGCTCCGGTCTCCAGGGTCAGGTTGTACATGAAAAGGGCTGCCAGGATGACCAGGCAGATGGGCCAGAGGGCGTTGAGGATGCCCTCCAGGGCCGCGGTCGCGGTCTGGACGGGAGACAGCTTCCAGAGAAGGGTCCCTTCCAGAGCGGCTATGATCAGGGCGATGCAGCAGGCCCTGTAGCCGGGGAATTTCAGAAGGCTCATGGCTATGATCAGCCAGAGGATAGGAACAAGGGCTAAAAGAAAGTTGATCATGTTGACCTCCAAGGACATGATAACAGTGAACGGTGATCCGCGAGCGGCCGGACCGGCTGCCTGCTTCGGCAGGGCTCGGATTACGAAGGTTCATGCAAGAGCCCCAGCTTTGGCTATTATAGCAAATAATCATAGAATATAACAGGTATGTATGACGAAATTGTACAAAATGCACGAAAAAGCACCGCATAATACCAGTCCTGACAGAAAAAAGGAAGCCCTGACAGGAGCCCTTGGCTGCTTCGCGGCCTATCTGGTCCCCTATATCCTGATCCGGGGCCTTCTGGAGGCCCTCCTGGCCGCCCTGGCGGACCGGGGCCCCCTGGAGCTCCGGCTCTTCCTCTCCTCCGGAGAGGGCCTTTTCAGGATCCTGGTCCTGACCGCCGCCATGGCGGGGGGCCTTCTGGCCGTCCGCAGGCAGGGCAGGGAGTGCCTCAGGGCCTTCGGGGAAGGGGGAGGAAGGCCGGAGAGAAGAGACCCGGCTGTCCTGGTCCTCTTTACGGCCGCGGCCGCCTCGGGGTCCCTGGGCCTGAACGGCCTGCTTTCCCGGTTCATGACAGGAGAGGGAACGGGGGCCGGTCCCTCCCTCCTGCCGGCCCTGGCCTTTTACTGTCTCTTTTCCCCTCTGGCGGAGGAGGTCCTCTTCCGGGGGATCCTCCAGGTCCGCCTGCGCAGGGCCTTTCCGGCCTCCCTTTCCATAGGGATCGCCGCCCTCCTCTTCGGCCTCTACCATGCCGATCTGGTCCAGGGCCTCTACGCCCTGGTCATGGGCTGCCTGTTCGGGGCTGCCTATGAGGTCTTCGCGGACATCCGCCTGCCCTGGCTCCTCCACGGCCTTTCCAACCTCCTGCCCCTGGCCCTCCAGGCGGCGGGCCTCCTTCCCCTGGCGGCGGGACCGGTCTGGATGACGGCCTTCCTTTCTGTCTTTGCCCTCTCCGGGGCCCTTCTGGCCGTCCGGGCCCGGACCTATGGGCAAAATCCATAAAGGAAGAAAGAAGAGAGACCGTTTTTTGTAAGAAGTTTATGGAAATCCGGGACTTGCATTCCCTGAAAGGGCCGTGCTATAATACTTGCGTTGCCCCGCAGGGGTAACCCTATCTTGAATCGAAACAGAGCGTAAAACAGGCCAGACCCAGTCACAGTTGTGATGGTACGAGACGCTCCATTTATAAGGAGGACAATATGAAGAGCAACATTCATCCCAAGTATTATCAGGCAACCGTAACCTGCAACTGCGGCAATACATTCGTGACCGGCTCTACCAGAAAAGAGATCCACGTTGAAGTATGCTCCAAGTGCCATTCTTTCTACACCGGTACCCAGAAGACCGCTGCAGCAAAGGGACGGATCGACCGCTTCAACAGGAAGTACGGTTTCACTTCCAACAACTGAACCATTACATGAGGATTGGACAAGGCCGGGAAAGGATTCTCGGCCTTGTTTTCTTTTCAAAGGAAACTGATCGACAGGAGATAATACAGCAGCATATGGCAGAATGCAGAAAAACATGCAGGCAGCGCTATTCCGGCATCGGCGGACAGGCTGTCCTGGAGGGAGTCATGATGCGGAACGGCGACACCTATGCCGTCTCTGTCCGCAGGCCCGACGGGACCATCGTGGTGGACAGGCAGGCCTATCCCGGCTTCATGGCCGGGTCCCCCCTGAAGAAGATCCCTTTTGTCAGAGGGGTCTTTGTCTTTATCGATTCCATGATCCTGGGCATGCGCTGCATCAACTATTCCGCCTCCTTCTTTGAGGAGGAAGAGGAAGGCGCCGGGAAGGAAGCGGAGAAAAGGGAAGGGGAGGACAAGAAGGATTCCATCTTCATGGGCCTGACCCTGGCCCTGTCCTTTGCCCTTGCCATCGGCCTTTTCTTTATCCTCCCCTTCCTGCTCAGCTCTCTGGCGGGACGCCTGTTCGGCAGTCCCCTTCTGACCGCTGTCCTGGAGGGCCTGATCCGGATCGCCATCTTCATGGCCTACATGGTCTCCATTTCGGCCATGGAGGACATCAACCGCCTCTACCGCTATCACGGGGCGGAGCACAAGTGCATCAACTGCATCGAGTCGGGCCTGCCTCTGACCGTAGAGAACGCCCGGGGCGCCACCCGGTTCCATAAGCGCTGCGGGTCCAGCTTCATCGTCTTTGTCATGATGGTATCCATCGTTCTCTTTTTCTTCATCCGGGTCCCCAACCCGGTCCTGAAGATCCTGCTCAGGCTGGCCCTGATCCCGGTCATTTCCGGCATCTCCTTTGAGCTGATCCGGCTGGCCGGGTCCTCGGACAACCCCGTGATCGGGATCCTCAGCCGCCCCGGCCTCTGGTTCCAGCGCCTGACGGTCCTGGAGCCCGACGATTCCATGCTGGAGGTGGCCATTTCCTCCGTGGAGTCCGTATTTGACTGGAGGGCCTACCTGGAAAAGGAGGCCCTGTGAGGGAGAGCGCATGAACTATCAGCAGATGTATGAGGAAGGAAAAAGGATCCTTGCCGGGGTCCCGGACGGCGGCCTGGACGCCAGGCTCCTTCTGGAGGCGGTCTGCCATACCCGGGCGGCCGACCTGCTGGGCCATCCCGAGCGGCCCGTCAGCCCGGAGGAGGAGGCCCTTTACCGGTCCCTTCTGGAGAGGCGGGCCGGGAGAGAGCCCCTGGCCTATATCACGGGCGAGCAGGACTTTATGGGCCTTTCCTTTGCGGTCACGCACGATGTCCTGATCCCGGGTCCCGACACCGAGAACCTGGTGGAGGAGGCCATGCGCCTGATCACGGACGGGACCAGGATCCTGGACCTCTGCACCGGGAGCGGCTGCATCCTTCTGAGCCTTCTTTCCTATTCCAACGGGTCCACCGGCATCGGAACAGACCTTTCCGGCCCGGCCCTGGAGGTGGCCAGGGGGAACGCGGACAGGCTGGGCCTTACGGACAGGGTCCTTTTCCTGGAGGGAGACCTCTTTGAGGCCCTGAAGGACCGGGGAGAGCCGCCCTTTGAGCTGATCATTTCCAACCCGCCCTATATCCGGCCGGATGTCATCGAGACCCTGGAGCCGGAGGTCCGCTGCCATGAGCCCAGGATGGCTCTGGACGGAGGAGAGGACGGACTGGACTTTTACCGGAGGATCGCGGAGGACGCCATTCCCCATCTCTGCGTCAGCGGCCTGCTGATGCTGGAGATCGGCTATGACCAGGGGGAGGCCGTCCGGCAGATCCTGGAAGAAAAAGGCTATCATGACGTGGAGATCCTGCAGGACTACGCCGGCCTGGACCGGGTGGCCTGCGGGGTCCGGAGCCTGGGACAGGGAACAGACAGAGTATGACAGAAAAACTGGAAGCGATACTGTACAGATATGAAGATATCCAGCGGGAGCTGGCGGGGCCTGACGTGACAGCGGACCAGAAGCGGTTCCGGTCCCTGATGAAGGAGCAGGCCGACCTGGCCCCTCTGGCGGAGGCCTGCCTCCGGCTCAGACAGCGGGAGGCGGACCGGGAGGAGGCCCTCCTCATGGCAGAGGAGGAGACCGATCCCGAAATGAAGGAAATGGCCAGGCAGGAGGCCCGGGAGGCCGATTCGGAGATCCGGGACCTGGAGGAAAAGATCAAGATCCTTCTGATCCCCAAAGATCCCAGTGACGAGAAGAACGTCATCATCGAGATCCGGGCCGGGGCAGGCGGCGATGAAGCCGCTCTCTTCGCGGCCGAGGTCTGCCGCATGTATATCCACTATGCCGAGGGCCGCCGCTGGAAGGCGGAGATCCTGGACTTTGAGGAGATCGGGATCGGCGGCATGAAGTATGTCAACCTCATGATAAAGGGCCAGGGCGCCTATTCCCGCTTCAAATACGAGAGCGGCGTCCACAGGGTCCAGAGGGTCCCCGCCACGGAGTCCGGCGGCCGGATCCACACCTCCACCATCACCGTGGCAGTCATGCCGGAGGTGGATGAGGACGTGGTGATCGAGATCCCCGACAAGGACATCCGGATCGATGTCATGCGGGCCTCCGGCAACGGCGGCCAGTGCGTCAATACCACGGATTCCGCCGTCCGTCTGACCCACTATCCCACCGGGATCGTGATCTATTCCCAGACGGAGAAGTCCCAGCTCCAGAACAAGAACAAGGCCTTTGCCCTTCTGAGGGCCAAGCTTTATGATCTGGAGATGCAGAGGCGCCATGACGAGGAGGCGGACCTGAGAAGGAGCCAGATCGGGACCGGGGACAGGTCGGAGAAGATCCGGACCTACAACTTCCCCCAGGGCCGGGTGACGGACCACCGGATCCGGCTGACCCTCTATAAGATCGACGCTGTCATGAACGGGGACCTGGATGAGATCGTGGACGCCCTGACCAGCGCCGACCAGGCGGCCAAGCTCCTGAAGATGGGAGCGGACCAGGTCTAGAGAAAGGAAAGCTCTGCCCATGGACAAGAGCACAGAATACAGGGACCGGATCGACGAGATCGACAGACAGATCGCCGCTCTCTACGACGAGCGGATGTCGGTCAGCCAGGGCCTGGCCCGCCGGCAGCTGGAGGAGGGGACTGAGGGCCTGCATCCCGGGAGGGAAAGGCAGAAGCTGAACGCCCTGGGGAAGCTGGCCGGCAGCGATGAGAACCGCCGGGATCTCGAGGAGCTGTTCGAGCAGATCTTTTCCGTGGACCGGAGGCGCCGCTATGCCCTCATGCAGGAAAAGGGCCGGGTGGTCCGCCTGCCCTTCGCGGAGATCGGATCCCTCCATAAGGAGACGGCCCGCGTGGTCTACCAGGGAGCGCCCGGATCCTATTCCGAGGCCGCCATGAAGATCTTCTTCGGTCCGGAGGTGGACTGCTTTGCCGTCCATTCCTTCCGGGACGTCATGATCGCCATCGAGGAGGGAGCCGCCGACTACGGGATCCTTCCCATAGAGAATTCCACGGCGGGGATCGTCAGCGAAAGCTACGACCTCCTGGCGGAATTCGAGAATTATATCGTGGGCCAGCAGACCATCCCCATCCGGCACTGCCTCATGGCCCCGGAGGGAGCCAGCCTGGATTCCATCCGGACGGTCTATTCCCATGCCCAGTCCCTGATGCAGTCAGAGCGCTTTCTGGCTGATTATCCCGAATGGAAGCAGGTGGGCATGCAGAACAACGCCTACGCGGCCATGAAGGTGGCGAGGGAGGGAGACATCTCCCAGGCCGCCATCGCCAGCGAATACGCGGCGGCCGCCTACGGCCTGAAGATCCTGGAACGGGGCGTCAACCATGCCAATGACAATTCCACCCGTTTCATCATCGTGACCAGCCAGAAGGTCTTTGTGAAGGACGCGGGACGGATCTCCCTCTGCCTGGAAGCCCTCCATAAGAGCGGATCTTTATACCATCTTTTGTCCCATGTCATATATAATGGTCTCAACATGGTCAAGATCGAGAGCCGTCCCATCGAGGACCGGCCCTTTGAGTACAGATTCTTTTTGGATTTTGAAGGGAACCTGCGGGACCCTGCCGTCCGGAACGCCCTCCGGGGCCTTCGGGACGAGAGCCGGTCCATGCGCATTCTGGGGAATTACTGATGAGAAATACACGGATGCTCCTGCTTTACCGCTTTGAGGGCGGGGAAGCCATACTGACGAGAATGACAAAGGCCCTGGATGCGGCCGCCTCCGGAGAGGAAGCTGCCAGGGAGGGGGCCCGGGAGGGCCTCTATGAAGCCGTCTCCCTCCTTCTGGAGGAAGCGGGGAGCCGGGGCTTTTTCGGGAATCTCTGGCACTGCCACCTGGCCCACCTCCTGGTCAGCCATGAGAACGCCTACAGCACGGCCTGCGAGATCCGGGGCAGGATCGGAGGAAGCCTGGAGCAGGCGGCCCTCCATGACATGGGCCTCTTCCTGGAATGGTTCCGGGCCGACCTGGACGCTCTGGCCTCTGACCTGGGAGTCCCGGAGCTGGGGATCCTCACGGCCTACGAGTCGCCCCACCAGGGCGGCCGGACCTATAACTCCCGGATCCGGGACAGGATCCTGGAGCTGACGGCCGCCTTTGAGAAGGCGGAAGGGCCGGAAGAAATGCTGGAGGACCTGACCCAGTTCTATAAGGAATACGGGGTCGGCCGCTTCGGCCTCCACAAGGCCTTCCGGATCGCCGGAGAGGGAGAGGCGGTCCGGATCGTGCCCATTCCCAGGATCCTCCATGTCAGCCTGGACGATCTGGTGGGCTATGAGAACGCCAAGCGGAAGCTGATCGACAATACGGAGGCCTTCGTGGAAGGAAGGCCCGCCAACAACTGCCTCCTCTTCGGAGACGCGGGGACCGGCAAGTCCTCCTCCGTCAAGGCCATCGCCAACATGTACTATGAGCGGGGCCTTCGGATCATCGAGGTCTACCGGCACCAGTTCCGGTATCTCAACGACATCATCGGGACCATCAAGGACAGGAACTACCGCTTCATCATCTACATGGACGACCTGAGCTTTGAGGAGTTCGAGACCGAATACAAGTACCTGAAGGCAGTGATCGAGGGCGGCCTGGAGAAAAAGCCGGACAATGTCCTGATCTACGCCACCTCCAACCGCCGCCACCTGGTCCGGGAGTCCTTCAGGGACAGGGACGATCCCCTGGACAAGCACGGCGGGGATACGGTCCAGGAGAAGCTGTCCCTGGCAGGACGGTTCGGCCTGTCCATCTATTTCGGCAGTCCCGAGTTCTCGGAATTCCAGCACATCGTGGCGGAGCTGGCCCAGAGGAGCGGGATCCGGATGGATCCCAGAGAGCTGTCCCGGCAGGCCTCGGCCTGGCAGATGCGCCACGGCGGCCTTTCCGGCAGGACGGCCCGGCAGTTCATCGATCATCTTCTCGGCATGGAGTCCGGGACCTAAGAGCCATCAGACAGGGGGGAAGCACCAATCATGGCAGTAAGAATGTTCAGCGCTATCGACGTGGGCAGTCATGAGATCGAAATGAAGATCTTTGAGCTGTCCCGCAAGAACGGGATCCGTCAGATCGAGGATATCCGGCACAGGATCGATCTGGGTACGGACACCTATCATACAGGCAAGATCTCGTCCAAACATCTGGCCGGCATGCGGAAGATCCTGCAGGAGTTCTCCCAGATCATGAAGAACTACCAGGTGGAGGCCTACAGGGCCTGCGGCACCAGCGCCTTCCGGGAAATGCAGAACGCCTCCATCGTCGTCAGCCGCCTGGAGCAGGTGACGGGGATCCGGATCGAGATCCTGGGAAACGCTGAGCAGCGGTTCCTGGACTATAAGTCCATCGCCGCCAGGGGCGGAGACTTCAATGCCCTGATCGAAAACGGAACGGCCATCGTGGATATCGGCGGCGGTTCCGTCCAGATCTCCCTTTTTGACAACGGCAAGCTGGTCACCACCCAGAACATCCGCCTGGGCGTCCTGAGGATCCAGGACCAGCTGGACAGGATCGGGGCGGCCCCGGCCCGCTTTGAGGGCCTGGTCCGGGAGCTCTTTGATTCCCGGCTCCGGATCTTTGCCAACCTCTATCTCCAGGGCAGGGAGATCAAGAACCTGATCGTGGTGGATGACTACATCTCCGAGATCATGGCCAAGCAGAACGTGCGGGACTTCCTCAGCCGGCAGGCCGGCCTGGAGGAGACGCCCAGGATGCTGCCCGCTGACCAGTTCTTTTTCCTCTACGACCAGATCAAGGCCTTCGGGGCGGCGGAAACGGCCAGGATCTTTGAGATCCCGGATGAGAACGTGCCTCTTTTGAAGATCTCCTCCATCATTGTCCGCAGCATCCTGGATATGACAAAGGCGGACACCCTCTGGATCCCCGGCGTGGTCCTCTGCGACGGCATCGTCTATGACTATGCGGAAAAGAACAGGATCCTGTCCGTGGACCATGATTTCCAGAAGGACATCATCGCCAGCGCCCATGAGATCAGCCGGCGCTACAACGGGTCCGAGGAAAGGAGCCGGACCCTGGAAAAGATCGCCCTCAAGATCTTTGACGCCACGGAAAAGCTCCACGGCCTGTCGGCGAGAGAGCGCCTCCTTCTGCAGATCGCGGCCATCCTGCATGACTGCGGCAAGTTCATCAGCATGAACAACCTGGCGGAATGCGCCTACCAGATCATCATGTCCACGGAGATCATCGGCATCTCCAAAAAGGAGAGGGAGATCATCGCCAACGTGGTCCTCTTCAACCACGCGGACTTTGTCTATTATGAGGAACAGACCGAGATCGACAGGGAGACCTACCTGGTCATCGCCAAGCTGACGGCCATCCTTCGGGCGGCCAACGGCCTGGACCGGTCCCATCGGCGCAAATTCAGCGATTTCAAGATCCGCATGAAGGACGGCCAGCTCTTTATCACCGTGGATGCCCGCATCGACATCACGCTGGAAAAGGGGCTGTTCGACAGAAGGGCGGACTTCTTTGAAGAGATCTTCGCAGTCAGACCGGTGATCCGGCAGAAAAAGACAGGGGGTAAGTAACGTGGCAGCAAATACGACCGAAATCGATTTCCGCAATCCGGACTACTACATCAACCGGGAACTCAGCTGGCTGGAGTTCGACAGACGCTGTCTGTCCGAGGCCAGGACCAAGGAGAATCCTCTTTTTGAAAGACTGAAGTTCCTGAGCATCACCGCCTCCAACCTGGACGAGTTCTTCATGGTCCGCGTGGCCTCTCTCCAGGACCAGGAGAATGCCGGCTATAAAAAGAGAGACATTGCCGGCATGCTGCCCGGAGAGCAGCTCAGGGCCATCCTGGCGGAGACCCATACCTTTGTCCAGCAGCAGTACTGGACCTACAACCGGCGCCTGGTCCCGGGCCTGAGGGACAACGGCCTGATCATCCTGAAGAGCGCCGATGAGCTGACAGAGGAGGAGAAGGCCTTCCTGGACCGGTATTTTGAGAACGAGGTCTATCCGGTCCTGACCCCCATGGCCGTGGACAATACCAGGCCCTTCCCCCTGATCCGCAACAAGAGCCTGAACATCGGGGCCATCCTGGCCCGCAGGGAGTCCGCCGGCCCCGGCATCCTGACCAAGGGAGGCGGCAAGAAGTCCAAGAAGAACACGGACAAGGCCGGCAAGGGCAGGGCCATTGAATTCGCGACGGTCCAGGTCCCCGGGGTCCTTCCCAGGGTCATCCGGCTTCCCGGCAAGAAATCCGAGGGCATCCGGGTCATCCTTTTAGAGGAAGTCATCCGGTCCCATATGGACTCCCTCTTCCTCAACTATGACGTCCTGGGCGCCTGCCCCTACAGGATCATGCGCAACGCCGAGCTGGGCGTGGACGAGGAGGAAGCGGAAGACCTGCTCAAGGAGATCGAGAACAAGCTCAAGCGCCGCCAGAGAGGCCAGACCATCCGTCTGGAGATCGAGGAGGGGGCTGATGAGAGCCTCCTGGCCTTCCTCATGGAGGAGCTTTCCATCGACCAGGACAAGGTCTATCCCATCGACGGTCCCATCGACCTGACCTTCCTGATGAAGGTCTATTCCATCAAGGGCTTCGACGACCTGAGAGAGCACGGCTACGCCTCTCCCCAGGAGGTCCCGGAGATCCCCCATGGCTCCAATGTCTTTGACGCCGTCTCCAGGGGCGATGTCTTCATGCATCATCCCTACCAGACCTTCCGGCCCGTGGTGGACTTCATCCGCCAGGCGGCCGAGGATCCCGACGTCCTGGCCATCAAGCAGACCCTCTACCGGGTCAGCGGCAACAGCCCCATCGTGGCGGCCCTGGCCAGAGCGGCGGAGAACAACAAGCAGGTCATGGTCCTGGTAGAGCTCAAGGCCAGGTTCGACGAGGAGCACAACATCGAATGGGCCAGGATGCTGGAGCGGGCCGGCTGCCATGTCATCTACGGCCTGGTGGGCCTCAAGACCCATTCCAAGATCACCCTGGTGGTCCGGCGGGAGGCCGACGGCATCCGCCGCTATGTCCATCTGGGCACCGGCAACTACAATGACTCCACGGCCAAGCTCTATACGGACGTGGGCCTTCTGACCTGCTCCGAGGCCATCGGCGAGGACGCCACCGCTGTCTTCAACATGCTGTCGGGCTATTCCGAGCCCAGGACCTGGAACCGGCTGACCGCGGCCCCTCTCTGGCTCAAGAACCGCTTCCTCTACCTGATCGGCCGGGAGAAGCAGCACGCCCTGCGCGGGGAGACCGCCGGCATCAAGGCCAAGATGAACGCCCTCTGCGATCCCGATATCATTGAGGCCCTCTACGCGGCCAGCGCGGCCGGCGTCAGGATCGACCTGATCGTCCGCGGCATCTGCTGCCTGAAGGTGGGGATCCCCGGCGTCAGCGAGAACATCACCGTCCGGTCCATCGTCGGCAACTTCCTGGAGCACAGCAGGATCTACTGCTTCGAGAACGGAGGCAGGCCTGAGGTCTACGCGGCTTCCGCCGACTGGATGCCCCGGAACCTGGACCGCCGCGTGGAGATCATGTTCCCGCTCCTGAATGAGGAGATCCGGGACAAGGCCGTCCACATCCTGGACGTGGAGCTGGCCGACACTGTCAAAGCCCATATCCTGAAGCCTGACGGGACCTATGAAAGAGTTGACCGCAGGGGAAAGGATTTGATAGACTCTCAGAAGGTCTTCTGCGGGGAAGCAGTGGCCGCAGCCTCTGCCCTTAAGGAAGCGAAGGATTCCCGGACCTTCATTCCCCAGGAAGGCCATCAGGAGTGAATCAGCCCTTCCCGCAGAAGGACTGATCAGAAAGAAACACAAGTGAGGAAAAGTCACTGGCAGGTCAGTTCCCTCCGGTCCGCAGCCGAGGGGGACCCGGAATCTGCCGGAAAGGAGCGTGTATGGGCGGTTTCTTTGCAGTAGCTTCCAAGGTCAACTGTATGTTCGACCTCTATTTCGGAACAGACTACCACTCCCACCTGGGGACCAGGCGGGCAGGCATGGCGGTCTATGACAAAAGCTATGGATTCAACAGAGCCATCCACAACATTGAAAACACACCCTTCAGGACCAAGTTCGACAAGGAAGTAGGCCGGATGGAAGGAAATATGGGCATAGGGTCCATTTCCGACTACGAGCCCCAGCCCCTGGTCGTCAGGTCCCACCACGGCACCTACGCCATCTGCACGGTCGGCCGGATCTCCAACATGGACGCCCTGATCGAGGAGGTCTTCAAGGACGGGAGCCTCCACTTCATGGAGATGTCCGGAGGCCTGATCAACGCCACCGAAATGACGGCCGCCATCATCAACCAGAAGGACAACCTGGTGGAAGGCATCCGCTATGCCCAGGAAAAGATCGAAGGATCCATGACCATCCTGATCCTGACCGAAAAGGGCATCTACTGCGCCAGGGACAGACTGGGCAGGACCCCCCTGGTCCTGGGCAGAAAGGAGGATGGCTACTGCGCCTCCTTTGAGTCCTTCGCCTACCTGAACCTGGGCTATAAGGACTACAGAGAACTGGGGCCCGGCGAGATCGCGGTCATGACCCCCGAGGGCGTCACGACCCTGGCCGCTCCCGGAAAGAAGATGCGGATCTGCACCTTCCTCTGGGTCTACTACGGCTATCCCTCCTCCCGCTATGAAGGCGTATCGGTGGAAAAGATGCGCTATGACTGCGGCGAGAAGCTGGCCATCCGGGACAACGGCGGCGTGGACATCGATGTGGTCGCCGGCGTGCCGGATTCTGGCACGGCCCACGCGGTGGGCTACGCCAACGCCTCCGGCGTTCCCTTCTCCAGGCCCTTCATCAAGTACACGCCTACCTGGCCCCGATCCTTTATGCCGACCATCCAGGAAAAGCGGAACCTGATCGCCCGCATGAAGCTGATCCCGGTCCGGGAACTGATCGACGGCAAGAGCCTGCTCATGATCGACGATTCCATCGTCCGCGGCACCCAGCTGCGGGAGACGGCGGAATATCTCTTCGACAGCGGGGCCCGCGAGGTCCATGTCCGGCCCTCCTGCCCGCCCATCATGTTCGGCTGCAAGTACATCAACTTCTCCAGATCCACTTCGGAAATGGAACTGATCGCCCGCCAGGTCATCTGCTCGGAAGAGGGCGGAGACGTGGAAAGGACCATCCTGGAGGACTACGCCAATCCGGATACCGACCGCTATCACCGCATGGAGAAGGAGATCGGCAGACGGATGAAGTTCACCTCCCTGCGCTATCAGAGGCTGGACGACATGATCGATGCCATCGGCATCGACAGGGAGTGCCTCTGCACCTACTGCTGGGACGGCAGGGAATAATCCCTCTGTCCGCAGGCAGGACGCGGCCCTTATAGACCGCAGGAAACAACAGATGATTTTCCGTAAAAAGTGATTTCGCGGATCGTGAAGCCTTCCTCCCCAGCATGAAAGTCTGCTGTGGAGGAAGGCTTCTGGCTGCTGGATCAAATATCGAATAAGGGACCGGAGCGTAAGCCTCCTTCCTGCAGGACAGAAAGAGCGGGATGATAAAAGCGGATGGAAAGACGAATCCATCAAGGCGGGAAAGGACGACAAAGCCTGCAGGAACCCGCAGGGAGCGGCACGATCAGATGGAGGGGAGGAACTGGCGGAAGAAGAGTATCGGAGAACGCTTCATCTGCCGAAGATGAGAACGCGCACAGAGGAATCATTCAGGATCGAAAAGGGGCCTGCATCGGCAGGCCTCTTCTTTTGCCCTGAATTTGAGCGCCGGTTAATAAAATATCCGAATATTTAAAAAATGCTCAATAGGTATTTTGCCTGTATGGGGGTATCTTATAAGCAGGGAAGCAAGGAAAGCAAAGATAAGTCCTTATCTGCTGAAAAACAGGCAGTACCCATGAGAAATGGAGGCGCGGACAGATGATGGTTGGAGATGTGATCAGAAAATACAGGAAGAAGGCCGGAATCACGCAGCAGGAGATGGCAAGGCGGCTTGGCGTGACCGCACCGGCCGTGAATAAGTGGGAAAACAATAATACGCAGCCGGATATCGCGCTGCTGGCTCCGATCGCGAGGCTTCTGGGCATAACGACGGATACGCTTCTGTCTTTCCGCGACTCCTTATCATCTGAGGAGATCGCGGCCTTTGTCAAAAAACTCGACCGGGATCTGGAGACGAGGGAGTATGCGGAAGTATTTGACGAGGTGAGAAAGACACTGGAAGAATATCCAAACTGCGATCAGCTGATCTGGCAGGCCGCTCTGCTCCTTCAGGCCAGACGGAATATGGATCCTGTTCCGGATAAAGAGAAGTATGACGACAGGATCTTCGGCTGGTTTGAACGGTGTCTGCAGTCAGAGGACGGAAATATACGGAAGGAAGCAGCGGGCGCTCTTTTCCGCGCCTGTCTGCAGAAAGAAGACTATGAGAAGGCGCAGTCTTTTCTTTCTTATCTTGAGACGGACAGTCCGGAGCGAAAGAGACGGCAGGCAGTCATTTTCAGCAGGACCGGAAAAAAGAAAGAGGCTTATCAGGCATACGAGGAACTGCTCTTTTCCAACTATCAGTTCATCAGCCTCGTGCTGAACGACCTCCGGATCCTCTATATGCAAGACGGGGATCACGCGATGGCATGGAAACTGGCGGATGTCCAGAATCAGGCAGCCAGGGCCTTTGAGATGGGCCGGTACCATGAAGTCAGCGCGGGGCTGGATGTTGCCTGCTGGGAAAAGAACGTCTCCAAGACGGAAGAGATCATGCGGGGGATCCTGACAGCTGTGGATCATATCGGGGACTTCTCAGGGTCTCCCTTATATCAGCACATGTCGTTCAAGGAGATGGAGCCCGGGTTCGCGGACCGGCTGCGGAAAAACCTGATCGAGGGAATGAGGGATGAATCGTATGCTTTTATGAGAGGGAACGCGTTCTGGGAAGAAACTTTGAGCTAAGCGATCGTCCCTGCCCCGGGCAAGAAGACAGGCTGGTATCAGATCCGAATCAAACATCATGAGAAGGATGATTAAAAAGAGCAGGCCGGCGGCCTGCTCTTTGTGTCTGCGTATCTGTTCGGTTCGATGGAATCAGTTGTCTTCCTCGGTGGAGACGTAGACGGTGCGCTTTCTGGCGTCTGCGTTCTCGGCCAGATAGTCGTCGTAGGTGGTGACCTTGTCGATGATGCTGCCGTCGGGCAGGATCTCGATGATCCTGTTGGCCGTGGTCTGGACTACCTGATGGTCCCGGCAGGCGAAGAGCTCAACGCCCGGGAACCGGATCATGCCTTCGTTGAGGGCGGAGATGGATTCCATGTCCAGGTGGTTGGTGGGCTCATCGAAGATCAGGCAGTTGGCGCCGGAGATCATCATCTGGGAGAGCTGGCAGCGGACCCGCTCACCGCCGGAGAGGACCCGGAGCCGCTTGACGCCGTCATCGCCCGCGAAGAGCATGCGGCCCAGGAAGCCTCTGACGTAGGTGACTTCCTTGATGGGAGAGTAGCCGGTCAGCCATTCGGTGATGGTATAGTCGGAGGCGAACTCCTCATTGTTGTCCTTCTTGAAGTAGGCCTGGGAGGTGGTGATGCCCCACTTGTAGGTACCGGAATCCGGCTCCATCCGGCCCATGAGGATCTCGAAGAGGACGGTCTTGGCCAGCTCCTGGCTGCCCACAAAGGCGATCTTGTCCTCGTGGCCCATGATGAAGGAGACATTGTCCAGGACCTTGACCCCGTTGACGGTCTTGGTCAGGCCTTCCACGGTCAGGACCTCATTGCCGATGGACCTGTCGGGACGGAAGTCGATATAGGGATACTTGCGGCTGGAGGGACGGATCTCTTCCAGCTGGATCTTTTCCAGAGCGCGCTTGCGGCTGGTGGCCTGCTTGGACTTGGAAGCGTTGGCGGAGAATCTGGCAATGAACTCCTTGAGTTCCTTGATCTTTTCCTCCTTCTTCTTGTTGGCTTCCTTCATCTGGCGGATCATGAGCTGGCTGGACTGGTACCAGAAGTCATAGTTGCCCGCGTAGAGCTGGATCTTGCCGTAGTCGATATCGGCGATATAGGTGCAGACCTTGTTGAGGAAGTAACGGTCGTGGGAGACCACGATGACTGTGTTCTCGAAGTTGATCAGGAACTCCTCAAGCCAGGCGATGGCGTCCAGGTCCAGATGGTTGGTAGGCTCATCCAGGAGCAGGATGTCGGGGTTGCCGAAGAGGGCCCTGGCCAGCAGGACCTTGACCTTCTGGGCGCCGGTCAGCTCCCGCATCAGGTAGGTGTGCAGGTCTGTCTCGATGCCGAGGCCGTTGAGGAGGGATTCGGCGTCCGATTCGGCCTCCCAGCCGTTCATTTCGGCAAACTCCGCCTCAAGCTCACTGGCCCGGATGCCGTCCGCGTCGGAGAAATCCTCCTTGGCGTAGAGGGCGTCCTTTTCCTTCATGATCTCAAAAAGGCGGGCATTGCCCTGGATGACGGTATCGAGCACGACCTGGCTGTCATATTTATTATGGTCCTGTTCCAGGAAGGAGAGACGCTGGCCGGGTGTCATGGACACGCTGCCGCTGGTGGTCTCGAGCTGTCCCGAAAGGATCCTGAGGAAGGTGGACTTGCCGGCACCGTTGGCTCCGATAATGCCGTAGCAGTTGCCTTCCGTGAATTTGATGGAGACGTCTTCGAACAGGGCTTTCTTCCCGAGCCGAAGGGTAACGCCGTTTGTCTGAATCATTTGTCCTCCTTGCGACGAATGCCGGCACGCTTGCCGAAGAGACTGAAAAAGCTTATAGTATGTACAGACATACGATACTATAATAGCGGACTTGGGGGACCCCCGCAAGTCTTGCGGAAGGAAATATCCGTGAAAAAACACGGAAAAAAGCAAGAAAAGACCGTCGGCGGACCGGGCTGAAAGCCGCCGCCGGAGCATAGGAAGGAAAAGCAAATGGAATATCTGCAGAGCAGTCTCTGGGGAGACTACTACCGGGAACTGGATCCTGACAAGAGACAGGCCATGTTCGATGATGTGACAGGACAGCTGGAGGAGGATGAGCAGACAGAGCTCAGAAGGAGCCTCTTTATCCGCCGGCATACCAATCCGAAGGACGCCTCCGCCATGGTCGACAACTTCCTCTGGCAGCTGGTGGTCATGCCCTCCTATTACGGGACCCTGAACCTCTTCAGCAAAAGGTACAGGGGAGAGATCCTGAAGATCATGGACCTTCTGGGAGTTACGGCCGCGGCGGAAGGGTCCGACATGGAAAAGGCGGCCGTCTACTGGGAGATTCGCAATACGGCCGAAAGGTACCTCATGACCACCAGGGGCAGCGAGTACGGGCGCAAGTTCTTCGGGATCATGCCCTCCAGCGACCAGGAGAAGAGACGCCGCCTGGCAGGAGATATCTGGGCCATGACCAAAGGGGTTCCTGTCCGCTACGGCCTGGAAAAGGAGATGAAGCTCTTTACGGACGCCGTCCTGGACGCCTTCTATCTGTCCGGAGACGACGCGGAAGACCTCCTCAGGGAGGCCGCGGAGAAGGCGGCCCGGAAGAAGTTCTGATCAGAGCCGGATAAAATAAAAACAGAAGGGAAAAGAAAGACACAATGAAAAAGACACTGATCCTGCCCTGCGCCGGGGCAGCCCTTTATTTGTATATGATCCTGCCCCGTCTGGCGGGTAAGCCTGACCGGGCCCCCTTCAAGCAGAAGCTCTTCGCCCACAGGGGCCTCTTTGACAATGAATCCGAAGCGCCGGAGAATTCCATGGCTGCCTTCCGGAAGGCCGTGGAGGCCGGCTTCGGCATCGAGCTGGACGTCCAGCTCTCCCGGGACGGAGTCCCTGTCATCATGCATGACGAGGATCTGAAAAGGGCCTGCGGTCTGGATATGCCCGTAAAGAGCCTGACCCTGGAGGAGCTGAAGGCCCTGACCCTCTTTAAGAGCCGGGAGCGGATCCCGACCCTGAAGGAATTCCTGGACATGGTCCACGGCAGGGTCCCCCTGATCGTGGAGATCAAGGCGGACAATACCGCGGACGTCTCCCTCTGCGGTCCCATCCAGGCTCTCCTGGACACCTACCAGGGCCTGTACTGCGTGGAGTCCTTCAATCCCCTGGTCCTTTTCTGGTACAGGACCCACCGCAGGCATATCATGCGGGGCCAGCTTTCCGAGGCCTTTTCCAGGACGGAGAAGTTCGACCGCCTTCTCCACAAGCCCTTCCTGATCCAGATGGAGCACCTGACCAGCAACTTCCTGACCAGACCGGATTTCATCGCCTACAACTGTCTGAACCATGAGAACCTGTCCCGGAGGATCCTGCGCAAGGTCTTCGGGATCCCCCAGGCCGCCTGGACCGTCAAGAGCCCCCGGCAGCTGAGGGAGAACAGGGGATTATTTGATGTTTTTATCTTCGATTCCTTTGTGCCCCGTCAGTCCAATCTTTAAATTGTGCACGAAGAAGTACCATCTGAAACCAGTTTTTACGGCTTTTTAATACAAAAATACCTTCGGATAGTCTATAATTGAAAGATAAGAAACACAACCTGTGGTTTTTCCAGGGGTAAATAAAAAGGAGGAAAGAATGAGCAAAAAGTATTGTTACCTTTTCAGCGAAGGCAACGCGAATATGCGTGAGCTTCTCGGCGGCAAGGGTGCGAATCTGGCGGAAATGACCAACATCGGTCTTCCCGTTCCCCAGGGCTTCACCATCACCACCGAGGCCTGCACCCAGTACTATGAGGACGGCAGGCAGATCAATCCAGAGATCATGGCTGAAATCGAAGAGTACATTCTTAAGATGGAAGCGATCACTGGCAAGAAGTTCGGCGATGCCCAGAACCCTCTGCTGGTCTCCGTCCGTTCCGGCGCGAGAGCATCCATGCCCGGCATGATGGACACCATCCTGAACCTGGGCCTGAATGAGACCGTTGTCAACACCATCGCGGCACAGTCCGGCAACCCCCGCTGGGCATGGGACTGCTACAGAAGATTCATCCAGATGTATTCTGACGTCGTCATGGAAGTCGGCAAGAAGTATTTCGAGGCCCTGATCGACCAGATGAAAGAGGCAAAGGGCGTCAAGCTCGATGTCGAACTCAGCGCGGATGACCTCAAGGAACTGGCCAACCAGTTCAAGGCCGAGTACAAGTCCAAACTCGGCGAGGACTTCCCGGATGATCCCAAGGAGCAGCTGATGGGCGCCATCAAGGCTGTCTTCCGTTCCTGGGACAACCCCCGTGCCAACGTCTACAGACGCGACAACGATATCCCTTACAGCTGGGGCACTGCCGTCAACGTTCAGTCCATGGCCTTCGGCAACATGGGCGATGACTGCGGTACCGGCGTAGCCTTCACGCGTGACCCCGCCACCGGCGCCAAGGGCCTCTTCGGTGAGTTCCTGACCAACGCCCAGGGCGAGGACGTCGTAGCAGGTGTCCGTACCCCCATGCACATCACCGAGATGGAGCAGAAGTTCCCCGAGGCTTTCGCTCAGTTCAAGCAGGTCTGCGCGACTCTGGAGTCTCACTACAGAGATATGCAGGACATGGAGTTCACCGTTGAGCACGGCAAGCTTTACA
>CAMOUD010000004.1 GCA_946626215.1 uncultured Lachnospiraceae bacterium | reverse complement strand
GTCAGGCCGTCCGGGAGGACCAGGCTGACGAGGCTATGGCATCCGTAGAATGTCTGCTCGCCGATGGAAGTCACTCCCCGGGGGATGACCAGGTTTTCCAGGCTCCTGCATCCGTAAAAGACCTGGTTTCCGGAATAGGCCGCGCTGCCGGGGACGGTCAGGCTTTTCAGGCTCCTGCACCCGGAGAAAGCCCCTTTGCCGAAGGAAGCCTCGCGGTTGGGGATGACCAGGCTGACAAGACTGCCGCATCCGGAGAAGGCGTTATCCCCAATGGAGGCCGCGCTGGCAGGAAGGATCAGGGTCCTCAGGCTCCTGCATCCGGAGAATGCCTCCTTGCCGATGGAAGTCAGACCGTCCGGGAGGACCAGGCTTTCCAGGCTCGTACAGCCATAGAAGGCGGCTTTTCCGATGGATGTTACGCCCTCCGGGATGACAAGGTCCTTCAGGGCCTTGCAGCTGCCGAATACGGTCTTTCCGATGGAGGATACGCTTCCCGGGAGGACCAGGCTTTCCAGGCTCGTACAGCCATAGAAGGCGGCTTTTCCGATGGATGTCACGCCCTCCGGGATCGAAAGGCTCTTCAGGGACCTGCAGCCGTTGAAGGCCGCAGGCTCGATGGTGACCAGGCTGTCCGGCAGCGAAAGGCTCTTCAGGTTCACGCAGTCCAGGAAGGCCGCATGTCTGACAGAGACCACGCTGTCCGGGATGATCAGTCCGGTCAGATCATCGCGTTCGCTGAAAGCATACGCCCCGATGTCCCTGACACCTGCGGGGATCGCGACGTCTCCGCCGGGGCCACGGTAACGGAGCAGTAAGCCCTCCTCAATAAGAAAATCGCTGTCAGGGCCGGATGCTGTAGGGATGTTCATGATGCAGTCTCCTATGATGGGGATTGATGCCGGATACGATCCTTGTTCCGCCCGGAAGAAGATCCCTCCGGCAGGACGCGGGTTCAGAGGGAAAGATCCTCCGGTCCTTCCGGTCCGAACTTCCGCCTCCGGTAATCCAGGATCCAGGCTCTGATTTCTGTGTCATCTGCAGCCGCCCGGGCTTTCAGAAAACGATCGGCGGCTTCTTTGTCCGCCAGCTCCTCCCTGAGCAGGAACAGAAGGACCTGCCTGTCGGTCTCCGCGCGATCCATGAAGAGAGGGAGATGCCTTCTGATATAGTCCAGGTATTCCTGTCTCCACCTGTCTGCGTCCCTGATACCTTCTGCCCGGGCATGGATGAATCCCAGGGCCGCTTCCTCCTGTGTATCCTCATTCAGGTCAGCCGGGCCTCCCCCCAGATAGAGGGGGCAGGAGACCAGGGCCGCGGCGGCAGGGGTCCCGCATTTCACGCAGGGAGGCGCCTGGCCGAAGGCGGAGCCGTCTATATATGTGCCGGAGCCGGATATGGTCAGGCCGGCCAGGCTCCTGCATCCGTAGAAGGCTCTGTATCCGACGCGGACCTCGCCGCCCGTGATCGTCAGACAGGAGAGGTTTTCACAGCCGTAGAAGGCCGCACGCCCGATTTCGGCGACGCTGTCGGGAATGGTCAGGCCGGTCAGGCTGTGACAGCTGAAGAAAGCCCTCTCCCCGATGGAGGTCACGCCGGGCTGGATGGACAGGCTCCTGAGGCTTCGGCACCCAAAGAACGCAAGCTCCCTGACGTCGGCCGCGCTGCCGGGGATGACCAGGCTCTCAAGGCTTTCACAGCCATAGAAGGCCGCGCGCCCGATTTTAGTGACGCTGCCGGGAATGGAGACGGTCCTGAGATTTCTGCAGCAGGAGAAGGCATAATTCTCTATGGAAGCCGTGCCGAAGGGGATCGACAGGCTCGTCAGGCTTTCGCATTTGTCGAAGGCCCGCTCCCCGATCCTCACGGTGCCGTCCGGAATCGAGACAGCCCCGCCGGGGCCAAGGTACCGGACCAGTACGCCGTCCCTGATCTGAAAATCGCTGTCAGGGCCGGATGTTTCCTTGAAGCGCATGATGCCGCCTCCTGATTCTGATAAGGGCCTGTGCCGGACGCGTGTTCAGAGGGAAAGTCCATCCAGGCCGCCCGGACTGCCGGTCTTCCCCAGGTATTCCAGGATCATGGCCGCGCCTTCCGTGTCCTTCGCTTCTGAAAAGATCCTGAGCAGTGCCTCCGCTTCGTCCATGTCCGGAAGCGCTTCCGCAAGCAGGAAATGGAGGACCTGCCGGTCTTTGACGGCCGTCTCCCTGAAGAGCCCGGAGTTGGTCCGGATATAGTCGAGGTACTCTTTTTTCCACCTGCCGGCTTCCGTGATGCCGGTCTCCTGCGCGAAGATGAATCCCCTGGCGGCCTCTTCCTGTTTTTCCGGGTCCAGGTCAGCGGGAGGACCTTCCAGATAGACGGGCCGGGGAACAAGAGAAGCGGCCTTCTGCGTATGGCAGCTCACATACGGAGGGCACCCGTCGAAGGGACGGCCCCGGATGCCGGTCACGCTTTCCGGGATAGTCAGGCTTTTCAGGCTTTCACAGCCGGAGAAGGCCTGGTTCCCCAGGAAGGCCACCCTGCCGGGGATGGCCAGAGCGGCAAGACTTCCGCAGGAACTGAAGGCGTTATCCGCGATCTTGGAAAGACTGTCCGGCAGGACCAGGCTTTTCAGGCTTTCACAGCCGAAGAAGGCCCGGAATTCAACGGAAGCCGTGCCGTACCGGACACACAGGCTCTTCAGGCTGCCGCAGCCTTCGAAGACACGGTTCCGGATCTCTGTCAGGCTCCCCGGGAGGACCAGGTCTTCCAGGCTTGCGCACTGAAAGAAGGCGGCCCCTCCGATGGAAGTCACGCCCTCCGGTATGACCAGACGGGACAGCCTGCAGCAGAAAAAGAAGGCCCGGATCCCTATGGAGACAAGACTCCCCGGGAGAGTCAGTTCCTCAAGGCGCGTACAGTGTCCGAAGGCCTCATCTCCGATGGAGGTCACACCGTCCGGAACCGACAGGCAGGAAAGGCTCCTGCAGCCGGCAAAGGCCAGGGCAGGGATGGATTTCAGGCTTTCCGGCAGGGCCAGGTCCGTCAGCCTTTCACAGCCGGAGAAGGCGTGTCTTCCCAGGTCGGTCAGGCCTTCCGGCAGGACCAGGCCGGTCAGGTTCCTGCAGTCGCTGAAGGCGGACCTTCCGATGGAGGTCACCCTTTCCGGGAGGACCAGGCTTTCCAGGCTCCTGCAGCCGGAAAAGGCCGCGTCCCCGATGGAGGTCACGCTTTCCGGTATGGTCAGGGAGGGGAGGCCGGAGCAGCCCGAGAAGACCGAGGAACCGATGGAGGTCATGCCTTCCGGCAGGACCAGGCTTTCCAGGCTCCTGCAGCCGGAGAAGGCCGAGGCCCCGATGGAAGCTGCGCTTGCCGGGAGGACCAGGCTTTTCAGGCTCCTGCATCCCTCGAAGGCAGAAACCCCGATGGAGGTCAGGGTGCCCGGCAGGACCAGACCGGTCATGGATCTGCAGCCGCAGAAGGCGGATTTTTCGATGGAGGTCAGGCCTTCCGGCAGGACCAGGCTTTCCAGGCTTCTGCAGTCATAGAAGGCGGATTTTCCGATGGAGGTCAGGCCCGCGGCGATCTCCAGGCTTTTCAGGTTCATACAGCCGTTGAAGGCCGCGTCCCCGATGGAAGAAACGCCTTCCGGGATGGTCAGGCCTGTCAGGTCTTTTCGCCGGTAAAAGGCCTTTTCTCCGATACAGGTCACTCCGCCCGGGATGGTCACATTTCCGCCGGGGCCCCCGTACCTGACCAGGACGCCGTCCGCTATGTAAAAGTCTTCTCGATCCGAAGGATCTGGTCCGAAGCGCATGGGAATCCTCCTCTTCGTGGCCGGCCCGGGACAGGGCCGGCGTTTTCTGAAAGGTCCGGTCTTTCCGGGATCCGGGGCAAATGGTCTGGATATGCTGATAGGATTGTATCACAGAATCAGGATTCTTTTCGGAATCCCGCAGGATCCCGGCGGAAGGAAAAGGCCGCGGACCTCAGCGGATGAAGCCATCCGCGGAGATCCGCAGCCTTTGCGGCAGATCCGGGTTTCCCGGACAGAAAGGTCCTAAAGAGAAAGATCGTCCGGCCCTCCCTGCCCGAACTTCCGCCTCCGGTAGTCAAGGAGGGCGGCCCTGATGACCAGGTCATCAGAATCCGCGTACAGGTCCAGAAAACGGTCTGCCTCGTCTTTGTCCAGGAGTTCTTCCCGGACCAGGAACAGAAGGACCTGACGGTCGGTTTCTGCCTCTTCCAGGAAGGGGCCTATATGGCCCCGGATATAGTCCAGATAGTCCTGTTTCCACCTGCTGATTTCCCGGACGCCGGTCTCCTGGGCGTAAATGAAGCCTCTGGCGGCCTTCCGCAGCGTTTCCTCTTTCAGGCCGCCGGGGCTTCCGCCCAGATAGACGGGAGAGGGAACACAGTCCGCGGCTGCCGGCGTATGACATCTCACATAGGGAGGGAAGGTCATGAATCTGGTGACAGAGACCGCGCTGTCCGAGAGCGAAAGGCTGGAAAGGCTCCTGCAGCCGCGAAACTGATCTTCGAGGGATTCGGGGACGCTGCCATGAATCACGAGGCTGGAAAGGCTCCTGCAGCCTTTGAAAGCGGCAACGCCTATGGAGTCCACACTGCCCTGGATCGTCAGACCGGTCAGGCTCCCGCAGCCCTCAAAAGCGAAGGAGCCTATGGAGGTCACGCTTTCCGGGATCGTCAGACCGGTCAGGCTCCGGCAGCCCGCGAACGCGTTAGAGCCTATGGAGGTCACGCTTTCCGGGATCGTCAGGCTGGTCAGGCTTTTGCAGAAATAGAAAGCGGATTCTCCGATGGAGGTCACGCCGTCAGGAATCGTCAGGGCGGAGAGGCTTTGGCACCAGCTGAAGGCGGAATTCTCAATGGAGGTCACGCTGCCGGGGATCGTCAGGGTGGAAAGCCTTTCGCAGCGCTCGAAAGCGTAAGAGCCTATGGAGGTCACGCCGTCATGGATCGTCAGACTGACAAGGCTTTGGCATTCACTGAAAGCGGATTTTCCGATGGAGGTCACGCTGCCGGGGATCGTCAGACTGACAAGGCTTTGGCAGTCACTGAAGGCGGAATCCCCGATGGAGGACACGCTTTCCGGGATCGTCAGGCTGGTCAGGCTGCTGCGCTCGAAGGCACGTTTTCCGATGCGTCTGACACCGTCCGGAATGATCACATTTCCGCCCGGACCTCTGTATTTGAGCAGAACGTCTGACAGGATGAGAAAATCGCTTTTCTTTTTGGGGGCTGTTCGAAAGATCATGACAGGTCCTCCCTCCGTCTCCGGCCGGATCCGGGACCGGCCGGCCGCCTCTGCAGCGGGGATATAAGGGCATTTGTCTGCTGGCACGCTGACTGTAGCACAGAGGTCTGCGTCTTATGAAAAGGGGCCGCAAAAACGGGAGAGAAGACCCTTAAGTATGGGATGGAGAACAAAGGCCCCTGCCGCCTCTTTCATTCAGGACTCCGCCGACAATGTGAAACCGGCTTTTTTTCGAAGGTTGGTCGTTATGATTCCCAGCATCATTTTTCTGTCCATGTTCCGGTCTTACAGGATCACGAGCTTTCTTTCATATTCGGTCCGGGGCAGGGAGGCTGTCCGGAGGCCCTTTCCGGCCGCGGCCAGGGCGGCGGTCCTGGTATAGAGGAAGTCTGCCCGGATGGACCGTTCCAGGTCCTCTCGGAAGAGGGGAGGGAGTTTTTCGGGTGCCCCTGCCAGCTTTGTCAGAAGAGGGATCCGGGAGGATTCCGAAAGGGCCTTTAAGAGAGGGGCCGCCTCCCGCCGAAAGCCCAGGACCCTGGCGTATCCGATATAGCCGGCCTCCTTCAGGGCCCGGTGGTCCTCCTCCCGGATCTCCAGCAGGATGTGGAGAAGGGACCGCATGACCCGGGTCCGGGTCAGGTTCCGGGTCTTCACAAGGTCCGCGAAGGAAGAGAAGGAGACATATTCGGGGAGGAGCCGGCGGATCCTGGCCGAAAGGTCTCCGGATACGTCCAGGAAGGAAGACAGGTCCCCGCCTGAAAGAAGGGCCTGGAGGAGCTGGCCGGAAAAGTCGTCGGGGGAAAGGACGCAGGAAGGAAGATCCGAGTCAAAGCCTGCCTGGCGCCGGACGGCTGCCGGACAGGTGCCGGGAGACAGGCCCCCGTCCCGGAGCCTCTCCCGGAGGGAGGAGGCGGATTCGGCCCGGGTCCTCGGGATGGCCAGGGGCCGCAGGGGAAGCCCTTCCTCTGCCAGGACACGGCAGTATTCCGCGGCCAGAAGATCGTTGGGCGTCAGGGGGACGCTCCGGCCCAGGGCCTCCATGGCCCTCTGCCTGGCAGCGGGGAAGGAGAGGCCCTGCTGGAGAAAGGACCGGAAGGCCTGATGGAAGGAAGGATCCTTTTCGCTCTCCGCCAGGTCCCGTCTCCAGGCCAGGACCTGGTCCGTATCGCCGGCTTCGGACCCGAAGCAGAGGGTGTCCGGAAGGCCCAGGAGGGCCAGGAGCCGGACAGCTCCCTCGGCAAAGACGGGGGCCGCGGAGCAGGCGCAGACCAGGGGGATCTCCAGGACCAGGTCGGCCCCTCCCTCCAGAAGGGCCCGGGCCCGGACCGACTTGTCAAAGACGGCGGGCTCCCCCCGCTGGACATAGGACCCGCTCATGACCGAGACCAGATAGTCGCAGCCGGTCTCTTCCCTTGCCTTTTTCAGGAACCAGGCATGGCCCTCGTGGAAGGGATTGCATTCCATTATCGCGCCAGTGACCCTCATGGATTCCGGCTCCTTTCCCGAAATATCGTACATAAAATATAGAAAAAAAGGTGTTTTCCTACATTGTTAAAAACTTGTCGTGGTTTGTTCTGAAATTTGAACTTTTTCGGCCTCTGAGTGACTTGTATACAATTTTTCAGACGTGTATAATTGTAGCAGTATATACACTTTCTTCAAGTATCGTTTTTTTCAGGAGGAATATCAATGGCATTTATAGACGGCATTAAGGCCAAGGCGAAAGCAGACAAGAAGACAATCATCCTTCCCGAATCCAAGGACAGAAGGACCCTGATTGCGGCCTCCCACATCCTGGAGGAAGGTCTGGCCGATCTGATCATGATCGGCAACGAGGAAAAAATCATGGACGGCGCCGGCTGGCTGGAGATCGATCTGACCGGCCTTCAGATCGTCGATCCCTTTAACTGCGATAAAATCGATGAGTACGCGAACATCTACTATGAACTGAGAAAGAAAAAGGGCGTGACCCAGATCCAGGCCAAGGAGATCATCCAGGAGGACTTCATCGCCTTCGGATGCGTCATGGTCAAGGCCGGCGACGCCGATGGTCTTGTATCCGGCGCCTGCCATTCCACCGCTGACACCCTTCGTCCCGCCCTGCAGATCCTCAAGACCGCTCCCGGCAGCAAGCTGGTCTCCGGCTTCTTCGTCATGGACGTTCCGGACTGCAAGTTCGGCCAGAACGGCACCTTCGTATTCGCGGACTGCGGCCTGAACCAGGATCCCTCCGCGGAAGAGCTGGCAGCCATCGCCGATTCCTCCGCCAAGAGCTTCAGGTCCATGGTCGGCGGCGAGCCCTATGTAGCCATGCTGTCCCATTCCACCAAGGGTTCCGCCAAGCACGCTCTGGTCGACAAGGTCGTGGAAGCGACTGCCATCGCCAAGAGAGACTATCCCGACCTCAAGGTCGACGGCGAGCTGCAGCTTGACGCCGCCATCGTTCCTTCTGTCGCCAGATCCAAGGCCAAGGGAAGCCCCGTCGCCGGCAAGGCCAACGTCCTGATCTTCCCCAACCTGGACGCGGGCAACATCGGCTACAAGCTGGTCCAGCGCCTGGGCAAGGCAGACGCCTATGGTCCCATGATGCAGGGCATCGCGAGGCCCGTCAACGACCTGTCCAGAGGCTGCTCCTGGGAGGATATCGTCGGTGTCGTAGCGATCACCGCCGTTCAGGCCCAGATGATGTAAGAGACGCCGTCAGGCCAAGTGTTTCAAGCCAAGTAATTCAATAAGAGAGGTCATTCATGAAAGTTTTAGTTATCAACTGCGGATCTTCATCCCTGAAATTCCAGGTCATCGACGCTGTGACCGAAGAGCTCCTGGCCAAGGGCCTGTGCGAAAGGATCGGCATCGACGGCGCCATCACCTATGAGAACGTCAAGGCCGGCACCGGCAAGGAATCCTCCACGCCCGCCATTCCGGACCACAACGAAGCCATCCGTCTGGTCATCGAAGCCCTGGTCAACGACAAGACCGGCTGCATCAAGTCCCTGGATGAGATCGGCGCCGTAGGCCACAGGATCGTCCATGGCGGCGAGTCCTTCACCTCCTCCGTCGTGATCAATGATGAAGTCATCGCTGCCATCCGTGAGTGCTCCGACCTGGCTCCTCTGCACAATCCCGCCAACCTGATCGGCGTGGAAGCCTGCCAGAAGCTGATGCCCGGCACCCCCATGGTCGCTGTCTTTGATACCGCCTTCCATCAGACCATGCCCGGCAAGGCCTATATGTACGCCCTTCCTCTTCATTATTATGAGGATTACAAGATCCGCCGCTACGGCTTCCACGGCACCAGCCACTCCTTCGTTTCCAAGAAGGCCGCTGAGGTCGCCGGCAGGGCCTATGACGACTGCAGGATCATCGTCTGCCACCTGGGCAACGGCGCTTCCATTTCCGCGGTCATGAACGGCAAGTGCGTGGATACCTCCATGGGCCTGACCCCTCTGGAAGGCCTGATCATGGGCACCAGATCCGGCGACCTGGATCCCGCCATTGTTGAGTTCATCGCCAACAAGGAAGGCAAGACCGTCTCTGAGGTCCTGAACATCCTCAACAAGAAGTCCGGCGTCCTGGCCCTGTCCGGGAACTTCAGCTCTGACTTCCGTGACCTGGAAGGCGCCTACAAGAAGGGCGACAAGAACGCCATCCTGGCAGTCGACGCCTTCGCTTACAGGGTCGCCAAGTATGTCGGCGCCTATACCGCTGCCATGAACGGCGTGGACGTGATCGCCTTCACCGCCGGCATCGGCGAGAACAGCCCCTTCGTCAGAGGCAAGGTCCTTCAGTATCTGGGCTATCTGGGCATCGATGTGGATGAGGCAGCCAACGCCTCCCGCGGCGATGTGATCCAGATCAGCAAAGAGGGCAGCAAGGTGGCCGTCTATGCCATCGCCACCAACGAAGAGCTTGCCATTGCCAGAGAGACCTATGCTCTGACCAAATAATTTCATACAGAAGCGGGACCAAACGGTCGTTGCAGTTCCTTCAGAATCTTGTTGACAAACCTCGGACCCCTTCATATAATACAATTTGTGCGACCACTTAGAAGGTAAGGAGGTGTAACGATGTCTATCTGTCCTAAGAATAAATCTTCGAGAAGTCATAGAGATATGAGGAGAGCAAACTGGAAAATGACTGCTCCGACTCTCGTAAAGTGCAGCAAGTGCGGCGCTCTCATGATGCCTCACAGAGTATGCAAGAGCTGCGGTTCTTATAACAAAAAAGAAATCGTCAAGACTGAAGACTGATTGGCTGCGTACAGCGTTTTTGTATAATAAGAAGAAAAATCGGCGGTATCCCTTCGGGGGTGCCGCTGTTTTTTTGAGAGCCTTTTCTCCCGGGAAGTGGTCCCGAAGGGCTTTCCGGCCGGAAGCCGGCGGGAAGAGGCAGTCAGTTTTCCGCCTGTCTTGCAATCACAATCCTATTCTAGTATAGTAAGGAAGACGACAGACAGGATTCAGAACCGCCCGAAAGGGCACTGGAGTGAGTCATGAGTGAGTATGTGAACATAGCAGTGGACGCGATGGGCGGTGACAACGCGCCTTCAGAGATCGTCCGCGGGGCGGCGGATGCCGCGGCCGCGAACAGCAGGGTAAGGATCAGACTGGTCGGCCAGGAGGACAAGATCCGGGCCGCCCTGGAGGGCCTGACCTATCCGGAAGGCAGCATTGAGATCGTCCCCGCCTCAGAAGTCATTGAAATGGCAGAGCCTCCGGTCAACGCCATCCGGACCAAGAAGGATTCCTCCATGGTCGTAGGCATGCGGCTGGTCAAGGAGGGGACCTGCGACGCCTTTGTGACCGCCGGCAGCAGCGGCGCCTGTCTGGCAGGCGGACAGCTGATCGTGGGCAGGATCCGGGGCATCGAGCGTTCGCCCCTGGCTCCCATCATTCCCGGCAGCAAGGGACCGGTCCTCCTGATCGACTGCGGCGCCAACATGGACGCCAAGGCCTCTCAGCTGGTCCAGTTCGCCCAGATGGGCTCCATCTATATGAAGAACATGCTGGGACTTGAAAATCCCCGGGTCGGCCTTGTCAATGTCGGGACCGAGGATGAGAAGGGGAACGCCCTCTGCAAGGAGACCTTCCCTCTTCTGAAGTCTCTGGAAGGCATCAACTTCATAGGCAACGTGGAGGCCCGGGACATACCGGCTTCCGGCTGCGACGTGGCAGTCTGCGACGCCTTTGTGGGAAATGCCATCCTCAAGACCTATGAGGGAGCGGCTTCCATGCTCCTGCATGCCGTCAAGGACGTGCTGATGACCAACCTGAAGACAAAGATCGGCGCAGCCCTGATCAAGGACGCCTTAAAGGACAAGCTGCGGGACTTTGACGCCTCCAACTACGGCGGCGCTCCCATGCTCGGCCTGAGGGGCCTGGTGGTCAAGGCGCACGGGAATTCCACCCGGAAGGAGATCAAAAACGCGATCGAACAGTGCGTGCTGTTCACTGAAAAGAAGCTGACGCAGCAGTTCGCTGAGGGGGTAGAACTGAAAAAGCGTCCTTCTTAAGTCCACAGGCCGGAAGGCCATTTAGTTGTCGGCAGTTAGTATTTAGCAAAAAGGAAAAGGAAACAGAACTATGATGGACCGTGAGTTTGACAAACTTGTAGCTATCATCATTGACGTACTGGGCGTCTCCGCTGATGAGATCAACCCTGATACGACGTTTGAAGACGATCTCGGAGCAGATTCTCTGGATGTGGCTCAGATCATCATGGGCATTGAAGAGGAGTTTGATGTTTCGGTGGATACGGATGTAGCCGCCAAGGTCACTACGGTCGGCGAGGCCTATGACCTGATCAAAGCGGCCATCGACGGCTGATCGGCCGCGGAAAAGCCGGCAGGACAAAAGGGCAGGCAGCATGGGGGATTCCATGCTGCCGCCTTATCATGCCGGCAGCAGACGGGAAGGACCTGCGTAAAGCCCTGACCCGGAGAAAGGAGATCTAGGAATGCAGCTTCCTTCCGTGGAAATCCTGCAGAAGAAGATCGGCTACAGGTTCAGCGACCCCTACCTGCTGGAGTGCGCCCTGACCCATTCTTCCTTTGCGAACGAACAGAAGATCCGAAGGTTTAAGGATTATGAACGGCTGGAATTTCTGGGCGATGCCGTCCTGGAAATGATTTCCAGTGCTTTTTTATTTGAGGCTTATCCCGACATGAAGGAGGGAAGCCTGTCCAAGCTCAGAGCGACCCTGGTCTGCGAGCCTGCCCTGGCTGCCAGCGCCAGACAGATCGGCGTCCACGCCTTTATCCGGCTGGGAAGGGGCGAGGAGGCCGGAGGAGGGCGCGAAAAGGACTCCATTCTCTGCGATGTCATGGAGGCCATGATCGGCGCCATGTACCTGGACAGCGGGGGGATCGAGGCCCCCAGGGCCTTTGTCATGCGGTTCATCCTGAATGACGTGGAAGGAAAAAAGCTCTTTTACGACGCCAAATCCGTCCTGCAGGAGATCGTCCAGTCCAGGGGCAGCAGCATCCGCTATGAGCTCCTGGAGGAAACGGGGCCCGGCCATCAGAGGGTCTTCCGGATGGCGGTCTATATCGACGATGTCCGGACGGGCGTCGGAACCGGGCCTTCCAAGAAGGCCGCCGAACAGAGCGCCGCCTTCGCGGCAGTGAAAAGTCTTCAATAAGCCGGCCGGGCGCGCGAATGGCCCCGGACCGGCCCGGGATACAGATGTATTTAAAAAGTATTGAGATTCAGGGATTCAAATCCTTTGCCAATAAAATAGAATTCCGCTTCCATAACGGCATTACGGCCATCGTAGGCCCCAACGGCAGCGGCAAGTCCAACGTGGCGGACGCCGTCCGCTGGGTCCTGGGCGAACAGAAGGTCCGGCAGCTGAGAGGATCCTCCATGCAGGATGTCATCTTTGCGGGCACGGAGCTGCGCCGGCCCCTGGGCTTTGCCTACGTGGCCATCACCCTGGACAACTCCGACCATGTCCTGCCCGTATCCTACGACGAGGTGACGGTGGCCAGGCGCCTCTACAGGAGCGGAGAGAGCGAATACCTGCTCAACGGGACTCCCTGCAGGCTCCGGGACATCAATGAGATCTTCTATGATACCGGCATCGGCAAGGAGGGCTACTCCATCATCGGCCAGGGCCAGATCGACCGGATCCTTTCGGACAAGCCCGAGGACCGGCGGGAGCTCTTTGATGAAGCGGCGGGCATCGTCAAGTTCAAGAGAAGAAAGATCCAGTCCCTGAAGAGGCTGGACAGTGAAAAGGAGAACCTGGCCAGGATCTTTGATATCCTGTCCGTCCTGGAAAAGCGGGTCGGCCCTCTGGAAGAGCAGGCCAGGACCGCCAGGATCTATCTGGACGCCAGGGAGCAGATGAAGGCCCGGGAGATCAACGTCTTTCTGATCGACCACAAGGCCGGCATGGACAGGCTTGCCGACCTGGACAGGCGCCTTTCCATAGCCGAGGGAGACCTGGCCCAGGCCAGGGAATCTTATGAGGAGGCCGGCAGGACCTATCAGGCCCTGGAGACTGAGGCTGCCGGTCTGGATAAAAAGATCGAGGAAGCCAGGAACCGGATCACCGACTCCGGCATCACGGCAGAGCGCCTGGAGGCCGACATCAAGATCTATGAGGAACAGATCAGCTCCGCCAGGCAGAACGCGGGCCACTTCATCGGCCGCAGGGACCAGGTGAAGGCCGATATCGAAAAGCGCAGACAGGAGCTGGAGGAGATCCTGGCCAGAAAGGCCGGGATGGACGCGGAGCTGGCCGCCCTGGAGGCGGACAGGGACAGGGCCCGGGAGGCCCTGGAAGCCATCCAGGCTGAGACCAGATCCCTGGAGGACCAGCTGGAGGAGGCCAGGACCAGGATCCTGTCTCTGATCAGCGAGAGGGGGACCATCCGGTCCCGGAAAGCCGGCTATTCAGCCAGCCTGGAGCAGAGCAGGATCCGGATCGGAGAACTGGACGCCAGGATGCAGGACGCCCATGAGAGCCAGACCCTCCAGGAGGAGAAGATCTCCAGGCTCCAGGAGGAGTTCGGGACCCTGGGAGACCGGGTCCGGGCCCTTCGGGACGAGCAGACAAGGATCCGGGAAGCCCTGGCCGGCAAGAAGCAGGAGCTGACAGAGGCGGACGGCAGGCTCCAGAAAAAGAACGAGGAATTCCACAGGGAGCGGTCCAGGCTGGAGGCTCTCCGGGACCTGGCCCAGCGGCATGAGGGCTTCGGCGGAGCGGTCCGCCGGGTCATGGACGCCATGGGCTCTGACCCGGACATCCACGGGGTGACCGCTGACCTGATCACCACGGACCGGAAATATGAAACGGCCGTCGAGACCGCCATCGGCGGCGCCATTCAGAACATCGTCGTGGACAACGAGGATACGGCCGGAAGGATCATCCGCTATCTGAAAAAGGAAAAGGCGGGCCGGGTGACCTGCATGCCCCTGACGGCCGCGGAAAGGGCCCGGGGCCTTTCCGACAGGAGGATCCTGTCGGAGCCCGGCATGATCGACACGGCCGACAACCTGGTCCGGACCGATCCCCGCTTCCGGGCCATCGCCCGCTATTATCTGGGCAGGACCGTGGTGGCGGATACCTACGCCCACGCCCGGGACGCCTTCATCAAGTATGACAGGTCTGTCCGGATGGTGACCCTGGAGGGAGAGCTCCTGAATCCCGGCGGCGCCATTTCAGGCGGCTTTATCAAGGGAAAGAGCGCGCTTCTGGGCAGGAGCCGGGAGATCGGGGAACTGGAAGAAAGGACCCGGGCCCTGACCGGCCAGATCGAGGCGGTCAACGCCGAGATCGAGGAGATCAAGCGGAGCCGGAACCTTCTCCGGGACCAGGACGAGGACATGAACCGGCAGATCCAGTCCGCCATCCTGGCCCTCAATACGGCCCGGACCAACATCATTAACGAGAAGAACCGCCAGAAGGAGGCCACCGGATCCAGGGAGGAGCTCCTGAAGGAAAAGGCGGACCTGACGGCGGAAGCTGCCGGCCTGACCGGTCTCATGGAAGAAGCGGACGTCCTGCTGGCCGCCTCGGTCAAAGAGGAGGAGGCCCTGACGGCCCGGATCGGCGCCATGGAGGAGCGGCAGGACGCCCTCCGCTTTGAGGAGGAGGACGCCTCCGCCGAGCTGGCGGACCGCCAGCGCATGCTGGACAGAAGGACCCAGGAGGGCGGATTTGAGCAGATCAATGCCGACAGGCTTACGGGAGAGATCAGCGCCTTTGAAAAGGAGCTGACGGACCTGGACCAGGCGGTCCTGGAGGCGGACGCCGGCATTGAGGAAAAGAAAAAGCTGATCGCCCAGGCCCGGAAGGACCTGGAGGCCTGCGGCGTTTCCAGGGACCGGTTCCGGGAAGACCTCCGCGGCCTGAACGGGCAGAAGGAGGTCCTGGGCGGCCGCATGAAGCGGTGCCTGGGCGAAAGGGACACCCTGGCCGAACGGATCGGACTGCTGGACAAGGAAGGCGTCCGCCTGACCTCCATGCGGGAGAGGGCCCAGGAGGCCATCGACAGCTCGGTCGCCTATATGTGGAACGAATACGGGATCACCATGTCGGAGGCGGAGGCCCTTCGGGACCCTTCCCTGACAGACCCGGCCCAGCTCCGGAAGGAAGCGGCGGCCCTGAAGAAAAAGATCCGGGACCTGGGGCCCGTGAATGTGGGCGCCATCGAGGAATACCGGGAGCTCATGGAGGAGTATACCTTCAAGAAGCAGCAGTATGACGACCTGGTGGACGCCACCGGCAAGCTGGAATCCATCATTGAGGAGCTGGACGCTTCCATGCGGAGGCAGTTCCGGGACCAGTTCGGCCGGATCCAGTCGGAATTCGACAGGGTCTTCCGCCAGCTCTTCGGCGGCGGCAGCGGCCGGCTGGAGCTCATGGAGGATGTGGACATCCTGGAGGCCGGCGTCAGGGTCATTGCCCAGCCGCCCGGCAAGAAGCTCCAGAACATGATGCAGCTTTCAGGCGGAGAGAAGGCCCTGACGGCCATCGCCCTCCTGTTCGCGATCCAGAATCTCAAGCCCTCGCCTTTCTGTCTCCTGGATGAGATCGAGGCGGCGCTGGACGAGAGCAACGTGACCAGGTTCTCGGGCTATCTCCACAAGCTGACGGCCCATACCCAGTTCATTGTCATCACCCACAGACGGGGGACCATGGAAGAGGCGGACAGACTCTACGGCATCACCATGCAGGAGAAGGGCGTTTCCGCCCTGGTCAGCGTGAGTCTGGTCGATAAGGACCTGGATCCCTGAACGGATGCCCCCGGGCAGCCATGAGAAAAGAGGAGCCTATGAGCGAGAAAGAAAACACGGGCTTTTTTGCCCGACTGAAACAGGGGCTTTCCAAGACAAGAGCCAACATCACCGACAACATGGACATGGTCTTCGCCTCCTATGACAGGGTCACCGACGAGTTCCTGGAGGAGCTGGAGGAGACCATGATCATGGGCGACATCGGCATCCGGACCACCGACATGCTCCTGGAGCATCTGAGAGAGCAGGTCAGAGAGGAGAAGATCCGCTGGGCGGCCGACTGCCGCCAGGAGCTGATCCTCCAGATCCGGAACCAGATGAAGCAGGGCAAGGACGCCTATGCCTTTGAGCAGGGGCCGGCCGTGATCCTGATCATCGGGGTCAACGGCGTGGGCAAGACCACTACGGTGGGCAAGCTGGCCGCCAACTACAAGGCTATGGGCAAGAAGGTCCTGATCGCCTCCGCCGATACCTTCCGGGCGGCCGCCAACGAGCAGCTGACCGAATGGGCCAGGAGGGCCGGCGTCGACATCATCAGCGGCAGGGAGGGATCGGATCCCGCCTCCGTGGTCTATGACGCCGTCAGCGCCGCCAGGGCCAGGAAGACGGATATCCTCCTGGTGGATACGGCGGGCCGGCTGCACAACAAGAAGAACCTGATGAACGAGCTGGCCAAGATCGACCGGATCATCAGCCGTGAATATCCCGGCTGCTTCAGGGAGAACTGGGTCGTCCTGGACGCCGCCACGGGCCAGAACGCGGTCCATCAGGCCAGGGAGTTCGCTTCTGTCACCAACCTGACAGGCATTATCCTGACCAAGATGGACGGCACCGCCAAGGGCGGCATCGCCATCGCGGTCCAGTCGGAGATCGGAGTCCCGGTCAAGTTCATCGGCGTCGGTGAGAAGATCGAGGACCTGCAGAAGTTCAATCCCGACCAGTTCGTGGACGCCCTGTTCTATTAAGCGAGGAAAGATACACTATGAGCACGCAGCTTACGCTCGAAGCATTTGAAAAGGCCTGTGAGGCCGTCAGGCAGGTCACGCTCGATACAGAGCTGGTCTATTCGGACTATTTCAGCGCCCTCACAGGCGGCAAGGTCTACCTGAAGCCGGAAAACATGCAGAGGACCGGGGCCTACAAGGTCCGCGGCGCCTACTATAAGATCAGCACCCTGTCCAGGGAGGAGAGGGAGAAGGGCCTGATCACGGCCTCCGCGGGCAACCACGCCCAGGGCGTGGCCTTCGCGGCCCGCCAGTTCGGGGCCAGGGCGGTCATCGTCATGCCCACCACCACCCCTCTGATCAAGATCAACCGAACCAAGGCCCTGGGGGCCGAGGTAGTCCTCTACGGAGATGTCTATGACGAGGCCTGCGGCCATGCCCTGGAGCTGGCCGAAAAGGAGGGCTATACCTTCATCCATCCCTTTGACGATCCGGCCGTAGCCACCGGCCAGGGCACCATCGCCATGGAGATCATCAAGGACCTGCCCCTGGTGGACATCATCTTGGTCCCTGTGGGAGGCGGCGGCCTGGCCACCGGCGTTTCCACCCTGGCCAAGCTCTTAAAGCCCAATGTCAGGGTCATCGGCGTGGAGCCCGAAGGGGCCAACTGTCTCCAGGCCTCCTTCCAGGCAGGCAAGGTCGTGACCCTTCCCGGGATCAATACCATTGCCGACGGCACCGCCGTCAAGACGCCCGGCAGCGTCATCTTCCCCTATCTGCAGCAGAACCTGGACGATGTGATCACGGTCCCGGACCATGAGCTGGTCACCGCCTTCCTGGATATGGTCGAGAACCACAAAATGATCGTGGAGAACTCCGGCCTTCTGAGCGTGGCGGCCCTCCATCACATCCAGTGCAGGAACAAAAAGGTGGTCTCGGTCCTCTCCGGCGGCAACATGGACATCATCACCATGTCCTCCGTCATCCAGCAGGGCCTGATCCTCAGGGACAGGATCTTCACCGTATCCGTCCTTCTGCCCGACAGGCCCGGCGAGCTCCACAAGGTCTCCGGCCTCCTGGCGGACCTTTCCGGAAACGTCATCAAGCTGGAGCACAACCAGTTCGTATCCATCAACCGGAACGCGGCCGTAGAGCTGCGCATCACCCTGGAAGCTTTTGGTACGGAGCACAAGGAGGCCATCATGGCCAGGCTCAAAGAGGAAGGCTATAATCCCAAGCTGGTCCGGACCAACATCTGAGTATCCCTATGGAAGAGAGAATCGCTGAAAGAAAAAAGAATCCCGCGGCCAGGGAAAAGGGCTATCTGATCAACATCCTGATCCTCTGCGCCATTTCCATCTTTTCCCTGCTCACGGCGGCTGTTGTCCTGCTCTGGCCCTTCTATTACACGGAGAAGGATGTGGCAAGGGCGGGAGGGGCCGCCCGGGACCAGGTCCTGGACAGCCTCCGGGAGGGCCTTTCCTCCGGGGAGACCGCCCTGCAGGCCATCCGGGACCTCTATCCGGACCATGTGGTGGTGGACGACAACGGGGTCTTTTCCTTTTATGAGATCGACGGAAGGCTGACCCGGAACGAGTTCCTGCCCGAGGACTTCGCCAGGGACGGCCGGGACTTTCTGTTCTACGCGGGGCCCGGGGGCTTCCGGTCGGAGACCGGGATCGCCCTGCCCGAAGGCGCCGCTGCCCCGGACTGGGAGGAGGCCCTGAGGAATGAGGTGACCTTTGCCTTCCTGTCCCTGGGACGCTTCAACAGCAAGAGCGAGCTGATCCCCAACACCCAGTTCCCCGGCCTTCTGGTCTCTGCCGAAAAAGCAGGCGTCCGTCCCTGCGTCTCCGTCACGGTCACGCCCACCGACGAGGAAACGGGAAAGAGCCAGGCCATGGACATCATCCGGTCCATCCGGGAAGCGGACAGGACCTTTGAGGGGACCGTGGCCATCTATGTGCGGTCCTACGCCGATGAAGAGGATCCCGAGATCGCCGTCAGAAGGACCGCGGGCGTCAAGAAGATCCTGGACATGCTGAAGGGAGAAGGCTTTGACCCCGTGGTCGGGGGAGACCTCAAGGCCCTCTGCGGATCCGTCAGGCTCCGGAGCCTGCGCCGCTACAGCACCTGGGTCGCGGACTATACGGACGATCCCTACTATCCCTACGCCTTCCGCTTCTGGACCTACGGAAGCTCCGTCCAGCTGTCGGATTCCGATTACAGCGCCTTCCTGATCATGGAGCTCATTTCTGAATGACATAAGGAGCGGAAGAAGGCCCGAAAAGGGAAAAAGCAGGAAGGAAAGGCGTCTCCTGAGAGCCGGTCAAGAAAAAAACCTTGCATCCGGTAAAAACAGTCAAGAAAATAACCTTGACATTCAAAGCCCTGCCCGGTAGAATATGCCGAGTAGGGCTTATTATGCATACGGAGAATCAGATGGAAAAGATCGTCGAGCAGGGCAGGCTCTTTGATTTTTACGGCCAGCTCCTGACCGCCCATCAACAGCATATCTACAGACAGCTGGTCCATGACGACCTCTCCCTGATCGAGATCGCCGAGGCAGAGGGAATCAGCAAGCAGGCTGTCCATGACCTGGTCAGGCGCTGCACGGCCCTGATGCAGAAATATGAAAAGACTCTGGGCATGATCGGCCGGTTCGAGCGGATCAGCGAGGATGTCCGCAGACTGGACGCACTGGCAGAATCGGGACTGGATGCCTACTTCCTGAGAAGAGGCATTCACGATATGGCCCGTCAGATTAAAAAGGATCTGGACTAAATGGCATTTGATTCCTTAACAGAGAAATTAAACAGCATCTTCAGGAACCTGAGCGGCAAGGGCCGGCTCTCCGAGGCAGACGTCAAGGCTGCCATGAAGGAGGTCAAGATGGCCCTGCTGGAGGCGGACGTTAACTTCCGGGTGGTCAAGCAGTTCGTCAAGACCGTGGAGGAAAGGTCCATCGGCCAGGATGTCATGAACGGCCTGAATCCCGCCCAGATGGTCATCAAGATCGTCAACGAGGAGCTGATCAGCCTCATGGGGTCCGAGACCACGGAGATCAGGCTCCAGCCTGCCGGAACGCCCACCGTCATCATGATGGTCGGTCTTCAGGGCGCCGGCAAAACGACCACAGCGGCCAAGATCGCCGGCAAGATGAAGTCCTGGGGCAGGAAGCCCCTGCTGGTCGCCCTGGACGTCTACAGGCCCGCGGCCATCAAGCAGCTGCAGGTCAACGGTGAAAAGGTCGGCGTAGAGGTCTTTTCCATGGGAGATACGGCAAAGCCCGAGGACATCGCCCGGGCGGCCATGGACCACGCGGCGGCCAACCGTGAGAACGTCATCATCCTGGATACGGCAGGCCGTCTCCAGATCGACGTGGACATGATGAACGAGGTGGCCCGCATCAAGAAAGCGGTCCCGGTCCATCAGACCATCCTGATCGTCGACGCCATGACCGGCCAGGAGGCCGTCAGCGTGGCCAAGACCTTCGATGCCAAGATCGGCATCGACGGCGTCGTCCTCTCCAAGATGGACGGCGATACCAGAGGCGGCGCGGCCCTGTCCATCAAGGCCATCACCGGCAAGCCCATCCTTTACGTAGGTATGGGCGAAAAGCTCTCCGACCTGGAGCAGTTCTATCCGGACCGCATGGCCAGCAGGATCCTGGGCATGGGCGACGTCCTGACCCTCATCGAAAAGGCCCAGCAGAACCTGGACAAGGAGGATGAGGAAAAGGGCCGGGATATGGCTTCCAGGCTCAAGAAGGGCAAGTTCGATTTCAACGACTACCTGGAGAGCATGAAGCAGATGCGCAAGATGGGCGGTCTTTCCAGCATGCTGGGCATGCTGCCCGGCCTGGGCATGAGCAAGGCCGACCTGGAGGGCGCCATCGATGAAAAGCAGCTCCGGCGGACAGAGGCCATCATCCTGTCCATGACCCCCGAGGAGAGGGCCAACCCCAAGCTCCTGACGCCCCAGCGCAAGTTCAGGATCGCCAGGGGCTCCGGCAACTCCATCGCGGACGTCAACCGCTTCATCAAACAGTTCACCCAGATGCAGAAGATGATGAAGTCCATGCCCAAGGGCGGACGCAGGAGGGGCGGCAGTCCCTTCGGAGGCTTCGGCGGCATGGGAGGCAATCCCTTCGGCGGCAGACGGGGAGGCTTCCCCTTCTGAGGCGGCTCTGAACCGGAGGCAATTGTATTTTTATAAGGTCAGAAACGGAGCTTGCTCCGCTTCCATATATATGAGATTTATACCATAAGGAATTAAGGAGGAAAAAATGGTTAAGATCAGACTGACAAGAATTGGTGAGAAGAAGGTCCCGCTTTACAGAATCGTAGTTGCCGACGCAGCAGCTCCCAGGAGCGGCCGCGCGATCGACACGATCGGCACCTACGATCCCAATACCGAGCCCAGCACTGTCAAGATCGATGCTGAGGCGGCAAAGAAATGGCTTGCATGCGGCGCGCAGCCCACAACTGTAGTCAAGAAGCTCTTCAGGCAGGCAGGCATCAAATGATTTTCCCTGCTGTCATCGAAGACTTTCTGGCCTGATTATCAGCAGGAAAGGTAAGGATGAAAGAATTAGTTGAAGTCATTGCGAAGGCTCTGGTAGAGCATCCTGACGAGGTCGTCGTGACCGAGAAGCAGGAAGGAAAGAATATCAGGGTCCAGCTGCATGTCGCGCCTTCTGATATGGGAAAAGTCATCGGCAAGCAGGGCCGGATCGCCAAGGCGATCCGTTCGGTCGTCAAAGCTGCGTCTTCCAAGGATGATATCAGGGTCGATGTCGACATTCAGTAAACAGCAAACGCGCAGGACGCGGCAGGTCCCTCCGGGGCCTGCCGTTTCATATAGAGGCGCGGGACGGAGAAAAGACAAAGATGGTTGAACAGTTTCGGGTCGGTGTGATCACCGGCACCCATGGCCTGAAGGGCGAGGTCAAGGTCCTTCCCACAACAGATGATCCCGAACGCTTCCTGGACCTGGAGGAGGTGGTCATTTCCGGCAGGAAGGACCGCGTAGAGACCAGGATCCGGAGCGTCCGCTTCTTTAAGAAATATGTGCTCGTCTGCTTTGAGGGCATGGACAGGATCGAGGATGTCCAGCACCTGAAGGGAGCGGAGATCCTGATCGACAGGGAGGACGCCCTTCCCCTGGAGGAGGGAGAGTACTTCATCCCGGACCTGATCGGCCTGAAGGTCAGGACCCTGGAGGGAGAGGAGATCGGCACCCTGACCGACGTCCTGGAGACAGGGGCCAACGATGTCTTTGTGGTCTCCAGAGAGGGAGACAAGGACCTGCTCCTGCCCCGGATCGACCAGTGCGTCAGAAAGATCGACCTGGAGGGCGGCTTTGTGGAGGTCTTCCTCATGCCCGGCCTGACGGACCTGTAGGAGGAGAGGAGCAGTGCGTTTTCATGTCATGACCCTCTTTCCGGACATGGTCATGCAGGGCCTTCGGACCAGCATCCTGCTCCGGGCGGAGGAAAAGGGACTGGTCTCCTTTGAGGCCGTCAACATCCGCGAGTATACGGACAACAAGCACGGCAAGGTGGACGATTACACCTATGGCGGCGGCGCCGGCATGCTCATGCAGGCCCAGCCGGTCTATGACTGCTGGGACAGCATCCAAAGGCGCCTGCCCGGCAAGGCCAGGGTCGTCTATCTGACCCCCCAGGGGAAGGTCTTCAGCCAGCAGATGGCCAGAGACCTGGCGGAGGAAGAGGACCTGATCCTCCTCTGCGGCCACTATGAGGGGATCGATGAAAGGGTCCTGGAGGAGATCGTCACCGACGAGATCTCCATCGGGGACTATGTCCTGACCGGGGGCGAGCTGGCGGCCATGGTGGTCATCGACGCCGTTTCCCGGATGATCCCCGGAGTCCTGGGCAACCATGACTCCTCTGACACAGAATCCCATATGCACGGCCTTCTGGAGTATCCCCAGTATTCCAGGCCGGAGGAATGGCACGGGAAGAAGGTGCCGCCCATCCTCCTCAGCGGGGACCACGCGAAGGTGGACGCCTGGCGCATGGAACAGGCAGTGGAAAGGACCCGGATCCGGCGGCCGGACCTCTACGCCGCTTTCATGGAGGCCAATCCCGACTACGGGAAGCCGAAGGGCAGGAAAAAGCGCCCCAGGCCTGCAAAGGACAGCCCTGAAACAGGCTGAAAAGGACGGTATTTCGGGCAAAAATCCTGTTGCATCCGTCCTGCTTCTATGGTAAAGTATCAATGTTGCGAACATGCGGGCGTCCCTCTGCGGGTACCGCATAAAGAAAAGAGATGGTCCTCTGCCGGCTGCGGAGCAGCGTAAGATGAGAGAGGGTCCGGGGACGAAGGCGTCCGGGCCGGACCGGGAACGGGCAAGAACATCCGGAAAAGGAGAAAAGATATGAACTACGAAATCATCAGAGAGCTTGAGAAGGCTCAGCTCAAGGCCGAAGTCCCCCAGTTCAACGTTGGTGACACTGTCCGTGTCGCGAACAGGATCAAAGAGGGTACCCGTGAAAGAGTCCAGATCTTCGAAGGGACCGTCATGAAGATCCAGGGCGGCGGCGCAAGGACTACCTTCACCGTCAGAAAAGAATCCAGCGGTATCGGCGTTGAGAAGACATGGCCTCTGCACTCCCCCAACGTGGAGAGCGTGACCGTCGTCAGAGAAGGTAAGGTCAGAAGAGCAAAGCTCAACTACCTGCGCGGTCTGAGCGGCAAGAAGGCAAGAGTCAAAGCCAAGAACGTAAGATAATGATTTTTTCGGGGAGCCGCACTGCAAAGTGCGGCTCTTTGTTATCCGGCGTTCGTGCATTCCCGGAGGATCGGAGGGCTGCCGCGTGGCGGCGGCCGGGCAGAGGAAGCGGAAACAGACTTCCGGGAACAGATTTCCATAAGGTTTATAAATATGAAAGAATATCAGTGGTACCCGGGGCATATGACCAAGGCCAGGAGGATGATGGAGGAAAATATCCGTCTGGTGGACCTGGTCATAGAGCTGGCGGATGCCAGGATCCCTCTGAGCAGCCGCAACCCCGACATCGACACCCTGGCGGGGAACAGATCCAGGATCCTCCTACTGTGCAAGGCCGACCTGGCCGATCCGGCCAGGACCCAGGAATATATCCGTTATTATGAGGAAAAGGGCATAAAGGTCATCGCCCTGGACGCCAGGACCAGGAAGGCAAACGACCAGATCCGGAAGGCCGTGGACCAGGCCTGCCAGGCCAAGATCGAACGGGACCGGAAACGGGGCATCGTGGGCCGGCCCCTGCGGGCCATGGTGGTGGGCGTCCCCAACGTGGGCAAGTCCACCTTCATCAATTCCTTTGCCGGCAAGGCCTCGGCCAAGACCGGCAACAAGCCCGGCGTGACCAGGGGCAAGCAGTGGATCCGGCTGGGAAAGAACCTGGACCTCCTGGATACGCCCGGCATCCTCTGGCCCAAGTTCGAGGACAGGGAGATCGGGATCCGTCTGGCCCTGGTCAGCGCCATCCGGGATGAGCTCCTGGACGAGGAAGAGCTGTCCATGTGGCTGGCCGCCTACCTGGAAAAGGAATATCCCGGCATGATGGCTGCCCGCTACGCCAGGGAAGGGGAGACCTATGACCCGGTCTGGACCGGAGAGGAGAGACTGAGGGCCGTCGCCGTCAGCCGCAACCTCTGCCTGAAGGGCGGAGAGCCGGACATCCGCAGGACCGCCAGGACCATCCTGGATGATTTCCGGTCAGGGCGCCTTGGAAGGATCACCCTGGAAAGGCTCCCTGCGGGGGAGGAAGAAGCGTGACAGAGAAACAGAAGCAGAAGCTGGAAGCGGAGGCGGCCCGGGTCGCTCTCATGCGGGCCTTTGAAAACGAGATCTGCGCCCCCTATCTGGCGGGCGGACTGGTCTGCGGCGTGGATGAGGCCGGCAGGGGCCCGCTGGCGGGCCCTGTGGCCGCCGGCGCCGTGATCCTGCCCCCGGACCATGACCTCCTTTATCTCAATGACTCCAAGAAGGTGACGCCGAAGCGCAGAGACCTTCTCTATGACCAGATCCGGGAGGAGGCCCTGGCCTATGCCGTGGTCATGGTGGGCCCCGAGGAGATCGACAGGGTCAATATCCTCCAGGCCACCTATGAGGCCATGCGGAGGGCCGTGGCCAGCCTGGATCCCCGGCCTGCCGTCCTGGTCAACGACGCCGTCACCATCCCCGGGATCTCCCTTCCCCAGGTGCCGGTGGTCAAGGGAGACGCCAGATGCATTTCCATCGCCGCCGCCTCCATCCTGGCCAAGGTCACCAGGGACCGGTACATGCTGGAGCTGGACAAGGCCTATCCGGCCTACGGCTTCGCCTCCCACAAGGGCTACGGGACCAGGCAGCACATCGAGGCCCTGAAGGCCTATGGGCCCTGCCCGGCCCACAGGAGGACCTTTATCGGTCACTTTGTGGAAGCGGAAAAAAGCTGAACGCTGTGTCACGGGCCCCTGCGGCCGGCGGCGAAGCTTAAGAAGCAGGAAAGATGGAGTGAGAGCCCGGAACCGCCCGATGCGGACCGGCATGCCTGCTGTGTTCTGAAAAAATCACCTGCACGGGTCACAGATCCGCTCATGGTTCCGGTCAAAAGCGCCGGGAAGCCAGCACCAGAACGCTGGCTTCCCGGCGCTTTCTCTGCGGATCAGCTGCCATAGGCCCGGGGCATTTCCTCCTGCCGATTGCTTTGGATCACCTTAATGACCAAAAACAGCCCAAAATACGTTGATAAATACATAGCAACTATGTGATAATTGATTCAATAACAAATTTGGTTTCTTGGAATGCGGGATAAGACAGCTATAATCCGGCATTTCACTTTCATACAGTTTTCTGCGGGATCAGAAAGGGGGGACGGATATGCAGGATATGGACAACCAGTTTCCGGAATATGCTCCGCCCCATTGTCCAAGTGGCAAGGGCAAGAAGCACGGTCCCTTAAGCGGTTCGGAAGCGGCCGGATTCCTCAGGCGGCAGAGAAGATATGACCTGACCCGGAAGGGGTTTCTGACCGGGGTGGGGGTGCTGATCATGATCGTCGCTTTAGGGTCGCGCCCGATCACGCCCGCTGATCCGGCGGGTCCTGTGCCGGCTCCCATACCGGGGCCCGCGCCTGCGCCGGATCCGACCCCGAAACCGATCCCGGATCCCATTCCGGACCCGATCCCTGATCCTATTCCGGACCCGATTCCGGACCCGATCCCTGATCCCATTCCGGATCCCATTCCGGATCCGATCCCGGATCCGGACCCGATCCCGGACCCCAGACCGGACCCGAAGCCGGATCCCAAGCCGGACCCGAAGCCGGATCCCAGGCCGGATCCCAAGCCGGACCCCAAGCCGGACCCGAAGCCGGATCCCAAGCCGGACCCGAAGCCGGATCCCAAGCCGGACCCCGAGCCGGATCCCGAGCCCGATCCTGAACCGGAGCCTGATCCGCATACGCCGCCGACAGTAACAGTGGAGCCGGAAGTCCAGGGCCCGAACGAAGAAGAATTCCCCTATCCGACCCTCTTCTATGAAGTGACGCTCAATGATCTGAAAGGCGGAAGCGCCCAGGTCTCCCTTTGGGTGGATACAGGCGGCGGATTCTCCAGGGTCGAGTATGACCATGATAACTGGTACTGGGAATCGGACGAATATGACCCGGATGTGGTCACGGGCGATACCTGGAGCGACGCTGTCATGTATATGGCCGATCCTCCTGAAGGAAGAGGCATTGCCGGCAAGGCCAAGCTGGTCTTTGATATCGTATATCCCGACGGTGATACGGACACGCTGGAGTCGGAGACCCGGCCCGTCCATATGGGGACCTATCTGTATTACAACAGGTCCTATGGCCAGGGAGGATGGGAATACAAAGAAGAAAAAGACGCTTCGAACGGAAAAACGACTTACCAGCTCATTTTTGATACGATCATCGACGAAGACCTGGTCAGGGCTTCGGATGTGACTGTCACAGGCAGTTATCTCATGCGGGACGAGTACCCCTGGGATGTGTATGCCGGCGAAGAGATCGAAAGATACACCGGATCGGACGGAAAGCCCCATGTGCGCTTTGCCTACCGGTCAGAGGAGCCCTTCCCTGAGGGCAGCTACATCTTTAACCCCTACTCGGAATATCCGGAGGACGAGAATAATATCTGGGAGCCCCTGGAGGATCCTCTGGCGTTCACACTGGTGCTGCCGGATGGACCCGCCGGCACTAAGGAGAAGGCGGTGCTTGCCGTGACCGGCCCGGTCACGGATGCGGGTGATGGATCCCATCCCTGGCTGAACTTTACCGTGACCCTGAACGATCTGAAGGGGGGACAGGCAGAGATCCTGACCTATATCGACGACCGCCAAGGCACCGGTCTGACTCCCAATGAGAGTACGGATGGATATCCCGGTAAAGCCACTTACGACCCGGATGTCCATACAGGCGATACCTGGAGCGGCCGGCTCTATGTCAACTATCGAGGGCCGGATGATGAAGAGGTCACCATCGGAGTCAGGGTCATCTGCAATGTCGTCTATCCGGACGGAGAACAGGACCGGCTGGAAGCCGATATGATCGAGGTCCAGGTCCATTAATCATTTTTCGCGTGAGAGGATCCATATGAAAAAGAATAACAATAAGACCTATATCAGTATTGTCATTGTCGCCGCGGCGGCCTTTCTTCTGGCCCATCCCGGCTGGCTTCCCCTGCCGCAGGGCCTTCGGGAAGCCGTGGCGGAAACAGAGAAGACCCATCTCCTGTTCCAGAGCGACGCCCATACCACCATCGCGCAGCTGATCACCCTGGTCCTGGCCCTGGCCCTGGTCTGGCTCGGCTACCAGATCCTGAAGATCCTGCTGGGCCTTCTGGGAAAACGCGGCAGCCGGACACAGACCGTGACCGACCTGCTTGCCGGGCTCATGAAGTACATAGCTGTGGTCGCGGGACTGGTCTGGGGCCTGAGCATCCTGGGCGTCAATGCCACAGCTGTCCTGGCCGGTCTGGGCATCGTCGGCCTGATCCTGGGCTTCGGTACCCAGAGCCTGATCGAGGATATCATCACCGGTGCCTTCATCATCTTTGAGAACCAGTACGGGGTGGGAGACATCATCATCCTGGACGACTTTCGGGGCGTGGTGCGCAGCATCGGTGTGCGGACGACCGTGATCGAGGATGCCGGAGGAAACCTGAAGGTCGTCAACAACTCCGACATCCGCAACTTCCAGAACCGGTCCAGGAACAAGTCCGTGGCCCTCTGCGTCGTGGGCGTTTCCTACAATACGGACCTGCGCTGGCTGGAAGGCCTTTTCCGGAAAAAGCTCCCCGGACTGCAGGCAGAGCATCCGGACCTCTACCAGTCACCGCCCCGCTATCTGGGCGTCGAGGAGCTGGCAGACAGCGGCGTGAACCTGAAATTCGCCGTAGATACGCCGGAAGAGAAGGTCTTCGACGCGCAGCGGATGCTGGCCCGTGACATCAAGATCCTCTTTGACGACAACAAGGTGGAGATCCCCTTCCCGCAGATGGTCGTCCACAGGGCGGACAGCTGATCCGCCGGCCATACAGGACAGGAACACCCCCAGAGCCCGGAGAGGTCCTGGGGGTGTTCCTGTCTTCAGGAGAATCAGATCAAAGAAGAATCCCGCGTGCTATGGCCGAAGGGCCTTAAGGCCGCGGGCAGACAATAGTCCCTTCCGGGAAAAGAGAAGGACCGCCGGCCGGGCCGGTGGTCCTGTATTTCACTGTATAGTGCCTGCTGCATGACAGGGGAGATGATCCCCTCTTTTTAATATGGCGTTTCTCCTGCGGAGTCCCATGAGGGACGGCCGCCCTCGTCAGAACTCTGTCTCGTCCAGGGTCCGCTTCTCGAACTCGGTATGCTCGTTGCGGTTGAACTTCTCCAGGATCTCGTGGATCTTTTCCACGGAGGTGGACATGTGGCTGATGGAGGCGTCGTGGTTCATGAAGTCGATGATGTTGGCCACATATTTGCTCATGTCCGCCTGGGCGAAATAGGGCTTTTCCAGGAGCTCCGGCGGGGTATAGCAGAGGTTGGTGGTCACGATCTTGTCAAAATAGCCCTTCTCATAGGCGTCGTCAAAGATGGCGCAGCCGTCGGTGAAGAGGCCGAAGGTGGCGCAGACGAAGACCCTTTTGGCGTGCATGTTGGTCTTGAGCTGGTGGGTGGTATCGATCATGGATCCGCCGGAGGAGATCATGTCGTCGATGACGATGGCGTCCTTGCCCTCCAGGTCGGTCCCCAGGAACTGGTGCTGGACGATGGGGTTCTTGCCGCCCACGATCTTGGAATAGTCGCGGCGCTTGTAGAACATGCCGCAGTCCGCGCCGATGACATCGGCAAAGTAGGTGGTCCTGGGCAGGGCGCCTTCATCGGGGCTGATAACGACCACATGCTCCCTGTCCACCTTGAGGTCATCGAAGGAGTTCAGGAGGGCGTGGAGGAACTGGTAGGGCGTCGTATAGTTGCTGAAGTCGCTGATGGGGGCCACGGAGGAGATCCGGGGATCATGGGCGTCGAAGGTGATGAAGGAGTCGATGCCCAGCTCCATGAGCTCCTTGAGCATGAGGGAGGCGTCCAGGGATTCCCGGCCGCTCCTGTGGTGCTGGCGGCCTTCATACAGGAAGGGCATGATGACATGGATCCTTCTGGCCTTGCCGTTGATGGCAGTGATGACCCGCTTGAGATCCTGGTAGTGGTCATCGGGAGACATGTGGTTGGTAAAGCCGTTCATCTGGTAGGTGATGGAATGGTTGGTCACGTCCACCAGGATGTAGATATCCTTGCCGCGGCAGGACTCCTCGATCATTCCGCGCCCCTCGCCGGTATCAAAGCGGCGGAGGGATACGGGGATCCGGTAGTCGGGCCTGCTGTAGCCGTCAAAAAGGGGTCCCGTCAGATGCTTGCTGGTCCCCCGGAACTGGGCGATGTAGCTGTTGATCTTTTCGCCGAGACCCTCCGCGGAGGGCAGGACGATGAGGCCCAGGGGCGCAACAGGCACGGTCCGGTCCAGCTTTTCATGTAATTGAACGTCAGAAGGCATTGGTTCTCCTTTTCTGTAAGTATATATGTACGGTCGAGGCCATAGTCATGTGATTGTACGTTTTCAATATAGTCTTTGGCCCGAGGATGTGCAAGAAAAATATTCCGGGGAGGGGAAGGAGGAGACAGGACCGGGCCCCCGGAGGGCCCCGGGGGGCCTTTGTCCCCGCCATTGGCACTTTACATTGCTGAAATCTTTCGCTAGAATAATAGGATGCAAACACAGGCATCAAGGAAGGTATTGAATGAGCAAGAAAAAATCCAGACCGATCGTTGCGATCGTAGGACGCCCCAACGTGGGCAAGTCCACCCTTTTCAACGTGCTGGCCGGGGAAAAGATATCCATTGTCGAAGATACGCCGGGCGTGACCAGGGACCGGATCTACGCGGACTGCAGCTGGCTCAACTATGAGTTCACCCTGATCGATACAGGCGGCATTGAGCCCGATTCCAAAGACATCATCCTCTCCCAGATGCGGGAGCAGGCCCAGCTGGCCATCGATATGGCCGACGTCATCATGTTCATGGTAGACCTGAAGCAGGGCCTGGTGGACCAGGACGGCAAGGTGGCGGACATGCTCCGCAGGTCCAGAAAACCGGTGGTCCTGGTGGTCAACAAGGCGGACCGGCCCATCAGGGACATGCCGGACGTCTATGAATTCTACAACCTGGGCATCGGAGATCCCTATCCCATTTCCTCCGTCAACCGGACCGGCATCGGCGACCTGCTGGACGCCGTATGCGAGCACTTCCCCCAGGGAGACGGAGAGGAGGAAGAGGATGACGCCGTAAAGGTCGCCATCGTAGGCAAGCCCAACGTGGGCAAGTCCTCCATCATCAACCGCCTGATCGGGGAGAACCGGGTCATCGTATCCGATATCGCCGGCACCACCCGGGACGCCATCGACACCCGGGTCCGCCATGACGGCAGGGACTATGTCCTGATCGATACGGCAGGCGTCAGGCGCAAGAACAAGATCAAGGCCAACCTGGAGCGCTTCATGCTGGTCAGGACCGTGGGCGCCGTGGAAAGGGCCGATATCACCATCCTGGTCATCGACGCGTCCGAGGGCATTACCGAGCAGGACGCCAAGATCGCCGGCATCGCCCACGAGAGGGGCAAGGCCGTTATCGTGGCGGTCAACAAGTGGGATCTGATCGTCAAGGACAATAAGACCGTGAAGCAGTTCACGGACAAGATCAGGTCCGTCCTGTCCTTCCTGGCCTATGCGGAGATCATCTTCATTTCCGCCGAGACCGGCCAGCGGATGGGAAAGATCTATGACGAGATCGACCTGGTCCACGCCAACCAGACCATGCGGATCCAGACGGGGGTCCTCAACGAGATCATCCAGGAGGCCTGCATGCTCCAGCAGCCCCCCACCGACAAGGGGCGGATGCTCCGGATCCTCTACGCGACCCAGGTGGGCGTCAAGCCGCCTACCTTCGTGCTCTTCGTCAACAACAGGGAACTGATGCATTTTTCCTACCAGCGCTACATCGAGAACAGGCTCCGGGAGGCCTTCGGCTTCCGGGGCACACCGCTCAGATTCATTATTCGCGAACGAAAAAATGAAAAATAAACAGTGAGGAGGCTATCATGAATCCGGTTCTTACAAGAGTGCTTTGTCTTATCATCGGCTACGCTTTCGGCAATATCCAGGCTGCCTATCTGCTGGGAAAGGCCAGGGGGATCGACATCCGGGAGCACGGAAGCGGCAACTCGGGAACCACCAACACCATCCGGGTCCTCGGCACCAGGGCGGGCCTGATCGTCTTTCTGATCGATGCCTGCAAGTGCATCGCGGCTGTCGCCATCGTCAGCCTTTTATTCGGAAAGCAGCCCGACATGCAGTACCTGGTCCGGTCCTGGGCCTTCGCGGGCTGTGTGCTGGGCCATGACTATCCCTTCTTCATGAATTTCAGAGGCGGCAAGGGCGTGGCTGTCATGGCAGGCTTTGTCTGCTGCTTCCATCCCAGCTTCCTGCCCCTGGCCCTCTGCTTCTTCTTTGTCCCCTATTTCCTGACCCACTATGTGTCTCTGGGGTCTCTCTGCGTCTATTCCGGCATCTTCCTGGCCATGATCATTGAGGGCCAGATGGGCGTTTTCGGGCCCCTGCCCCAGAAGGTCCTTCTGGAGATGTACCTGATCCAGGCCTTCTTCACCTTCCTGGTCTTCTGGAAGCACAGGGCCAACCTCCACAGGCTGGCTACAGGCACGGAATCCAAGACCTACCTGGGAAAGAAGATGTAAGAGGAAAGAAGAGGGAACCTATCCATGGCAAGAATCGGAATCATAGGCGCGGGAAGCTGGGGCACGGCCCTGACCCACTGCCTGTCGGAAAACGGACACAGCTGCAGGGTCTGGTCCATCTCTCAGGAAGAGGTGGATATGATCAACACCTTCCATGAGCAGAAGGAAAAGCTCCCCGGCGTCATCCTGCCGGAGAGCGTACAGGCGACCACAGACCTGGCAGAAGCCATGAGCGACCGGGACGCCCTGGTCCTGGCGGTCCCGTCTCCCTTTACCAGGGCGACCGCGGCCAGGATGCGGCCCTACTGCCGCTTCGGCCAGCTGATCGTTTCCGTGGCCAAGGGCCTGGAGGAGAACAGCCTCATGACCCTGTCGGAGATCATCCGGGAGGAGGTCCCCCAGTCGGAGGTGGTGGTCCTGTGCGGGCCTACCCACGCCGAGGAGGTCGGAGCGGGCCTTCCCACCGCCATCGTGGCAGGCAGCGCCAATGAAAGAGCGGCCGCCTATGTCCAGGACCTCTTTATGAGCGACGTCATGCGGGTCTATACCAGCACCGACGTCCGGGGCATGGAGATCGGAGCCGCCTTAAAGAACGTCATCGCCCTGGCGGCCGGCGTGGCCGACGGCCTGGGCTACGGAGACAATACCAAGGCCCTTCTGATCACCAGAGGGATCGCCGAGATCACCAGGCTGGGCGTCAGCGCCGGGGCCAGGGCGGAGACCTTCGCCGGCCTTACCGGTATCGGCGACCTGATCGTGACCTGCGCCTCCATGCATTCCAGGAACCGGAGGGCAGGCATCCTGATCGGCCAGGGAAAGACCGCTGAGGAGGCCATGAAGGAGGTCAGGCAGGTGGTAGAGGGCGTCTATTCGGCCCGGGCCGGTCTCCAGATGGCGGAAAAATACGGGGTGGACGCCCCCATCATCCGGTCCGCCAACGACGTGCTCTTCGGCGGCAAGTCGCCTGCCGAGGCGACCAGGCAGCTGATGCTGCGGAGCAGAAAAGCAGAAAACGGATCCGAGGATCTGTTCTGATATACGATAACAGGAATCGAGGTAATGTGTATCCATGAAAGTCTATGAAGAACTGCAGGCAAGAGGTCTGCTGGCCCAGGTAACCGATGAGGAAAAGATCAGGGAAATGGTCAACGCCGGCAAGGCTACCTTCTATATCGGCTTCGACCCCACCGCGGACTCTCTCCATGTCGGCCATTTCATGGCCCTGCTTCTGATGAAGCGGCTGCAGATGGCAGGCAACAAGCCCATCGCCCTGGTCGGCGGCGGCACCGGCATGATCGGCGACCCCTCCGGCAGACAGGACCTGAGAAAGATGATGACCACCGAGATGATCGACCACAACTGCGAGTGCTTCAAAAAGCAGATGAGCCGGTTCATCGAGTTCGGTGAAGGCAAGGCCATGATGGTCAACAACGCCGACTGGCTCCGGGACCTCAACTACATTGAGTTCATCCGCGACATCGGCGCCCACTTCTCCGTCAACACCATGCTCAGGGCCAAGTGCTATGAGCAGCGCATGGAGAAGGGCCTGTCCTTCCTGGAATTCAACTACATGATCATGCAGGCCTATGACTTCCTCTGCCTCTATGAGAGATACGGCTGCAACATGCAGTTCGGCGGCGACGACCAGTGGTCCAACATGCTGGCCGGCACCGAGCTGATCCGCAAGAAGCTGGGCAAAGACGCCCACGCCATGACCATCACCCTCCTGCTCAACTCCGAGGGCAAGAAGATGGGCAAGACGGCCAACGGCGCTGTCTGGCTGGATCCCGAAAAGACCTCTCCCTATGACTTCTACCAGTACTGGAGGAACGTGAGCGACGCCGACGTCCTCAAATGCCTCCGGATGCTGACCTTCCTGCCCCTGGAGCAGATCGACGAGATGGACGCCTGGGAGGGCAGCAGGCTCAATGAGGCCAAGACCATCCTGGCGGACGAGCTGACCACTCTGGTCCACGGCGAGGAAGAGGCGAAGAAGGCCAAGGCAGGCGCCCAGGCCCTCTTTTCCGCGGCCGGTACCGGCAGCCTGGACAACGTGCCCGAGGCTGAGATCGGGGACGCTCTCTTCGGCGAGGACGGCAGCGTGGATATCCTGACCCTCCTGACCGCCTCCGGTCTCGCGCCCTCCAGGTCCGAGGCCCGCAGGAACGTCCAGCAGGGCGGCGTGACGGCCGACGGGGAAAAGGTGGCTGAGATCAGCGCCTCCTATAGCAAAGACCAGCTGCGCGGCGGGATCCTCTTAAAGCGCGGCAAGAAGAAATTCAAGAAGGTCGTCTACAAAGGCTGATCGCTTCGGCAGGCAGCCAGGGATGCAGGGGGGCCGGTCCTGAGGGATCGGCCTCCTGTCAGATATACCCGTGCCCGCGGGATACGCGGGCAGGAAGGGCCATACATGATCAGAAAAGTTGTTACAGGGGCTGACGCCCTGGTCAGGAGCCTGGAAGAGGAAGGCGTGGAAATGGTGTTCGGCTACCCCGGCGTGGCCATCTGTCCCTTCTTCAATTCCATCCTGGATTCCGATATTCAGACCATCCTGGTCCGCCAGGAGCAGTGCGCGGCCCACGCCGCCTCCGGCTATACCAGAGTATCCGGCAAGCCCGGCGTCTGCGTCGTGACCTCCGGTCCCGGCGCCACCAACCTGATCACGGGGATCGCCACCGCCTTCGCGGACTCCATTCCCCTGATCTGCATCACCGGCCAGGTGGATTCCTACCAGCTGGGCGGCGACGTCTTCCAGGAGGCGGACATCTCCGGCTCCTGCGAATCCTTTGTCAAATATTCCTATATCGTCCGCAGGGCCTCGGATATCCCCAGGATCGTCAAGGAAGCCTTCCACATCGCCAATACCGGCAGGAAGGGCCCTGTCCTGATCGACATCCCCCACGATATCCAGATGGACCGGGTGGCAGGCTTTGCCTACCCGGTGGGCGTGAACCTCAGGACCTACAAGCCCACGGTCCAGGGGCATCCCGTCCAGATCAAAAGGGTCATGCGGGAGCTTTCCAGGGCCAGGCGTCCCATCATCTGCGTGGGCGGCGGCGTCCATCTGTCCGGCGCCGTGAAGGAAGTCCGGGAATTCTCCGAGCGCTATGACATCCCTGTGGTCTCCACCATGATGGGTCTGGGGACCATGCCCTCCGACCATCCCCTCTTTTACGGCATGGTGGGCAACAACGGCCAGAGATACGGGAACCGGGCCATGAATGAGGCGGACATGATCCTCATGGTGGGCGCCAGACTGGCGGACCGGTCCATTTCCCAGCCGGACCTGATCACTGAGAACAAGATCATGGCCCACATCGACGTGGACCCCGCGGAGATCGGCAAGAACGCCGGTCCCTCCATCCCCCTGGTGGGCGACATCAAGGAGATCTTTACCGAGTTCAATACCAGGGACCTGAACGTGGACTTCTCCGACTGGCTGGACTTCCTGGACGGGATCCGGGACGATGTCATCAATGAGGAGCTCAGGAAGAGGACGGAGGCCCGGAAGAAGCTGGCGGAAAAGAACGCCGCCATGAAAGAAGGCATGGGATATGTGGACCCCAGGGTCTTTATCCGGGCCCTGTCCCTGGCCATGGATGAGGACGCGGTCTATATCGCCGACGTCGGCCAGAACCAGATCTGGTCCTGCGCCAACGCCGTGATCCGGAAGGGGAGGTTCCTGACCTCCGGCGGCATGGGCACCATGGGCTACGCCTTTCCGGCGGCCATGGGAGCCAGGCTGGCCTGTCCCGGCCGCCAGGTGGTGGCGGTCTGCGGCGACGGCGCCTTCCAGATGACCATGATGGAGCTGTCCACCGCCGACCAGTACGGCGTCCCCGTCAAGCTGGTGGTCCTGCGCAACAACGTCCTGGGCATGGTCCGGCAGCACCAGCACCTGGTCTACCATGACAGGTTCTCGGTGACGGATATGTCGCCTACCCCTGACCTGGACATGCTGGCGAAGGCCTACCGGATCGACTATCTGAAGCTGACGGATGAGAATAAGATGGATGAGACCATCCGGGAATTCCTGGAGGACAACCGGTCCATTCTTCTGGAGGTCTGCGTGGACCCGGATGATATCTGCTGACGAAGGGGGAAAGACGGATGAGACGAATTTATTCCATAACGGTCGAGAACCGGTCCGGCGTCCTGTGCAAGGTGGCAGGCCTCTTCTGGAGACGGTGCTTCAACATCGAGTCCATCGTGGTCGGCGAGACGGACGACAAGTCGGTCTCCAACATGGTCATCGTGTCCAGCGGCGACCAGAGGACCCTGGAGCAGATCGAAAAGCAGCTCAATAAGAAGCTGGATGTCATCAAGGTCAAGACCTTCGGCGAGACCGAGAGCCTGAACCGGGAGCTGCTCCTGGTCAAGGTCCGCTACAACCGGTCCAACCGCAAGGACATCATGGAGAACTGTGAGATCATGGGTGCCAGGATCGTGGACATGTCCAAGAACCTGATGATGATCCAGATGTGCGATACCCCCGACAGGATCCAGATCTTCATCAATACCCTGAAGACGGTCAGCATCGTGGAGATCGCCCGCAGCGGCATGGTGGCCATGACCCGGTGCGCCGAGTGACTCCGCATTGACTTCGCACAGGCCCGGCTGTATAATATTCGGGATTGAGTTCTGAAAGCTTACAAATGTCCGTCCGGTGCGGACGACAAGGATGAATAATTATGCATAGAAGAGTATTCCAGCTTCTGGTCGACAACAATACCGGTGTCCTGAGCCGTGTCGCCGGTCTGTTCTCCCGCAGAGGCTATAACATCGAGTCCATCACGGCAGGCGAAACGGCCGATCCCAGGATCACCCGGATCACGGTCGTGACCAGCGGTGACGAGGACATCCTGGAGCAGATCGAAAAGCAGGTCGCCAAGCTGGTGGACGTCAGGGACATCCATGAGCTGAAGCCCAGCGAATCCGTCTACAGGGAGCTGGCCCTGATCAAGGTCAAGGCCGACGCTTCCATGCGGGACGGCGTCATCACTCTGGCCAACATCTTCCGCGGCAACATCATTGATGTATCCGAGGAGAGCCTGATGATCGAAGCCACCGGCAATTCGGGCAAGATCGATGCCCTGCTCCGGCTCCTGTCCGGCTATGAGATCCTGGAACTGGCCCGCACGGGCGTGGCAGGCCTGGGCAGAGGCGTCTCCAATGTCATCATGATCAACAGGGAAGGCGAGACCTACCGCTATGTTGACGGCGAGGACACGGAGGAATAAAAAGCTGCTTGACTCCGGCCCTTCCGGAGAAGCAAATAGATAATAGTAAATTTGGAGGAATGAAAATGGCAGAAGCAAGAATTTTTTATCAGGAAGACTGCAACATCGCCGCGCTTGAAGGCAAGAAGATCGCCATCATCGGTTACGGCAGCCAGGGCCATGCCCACGCGCTGAACCTCAAGGAATCCGGACTGGACGTGATCGTCGGCCTCTATGAGGGCTCCAAGTCCAAGGCCAAGGCGGAAGCCCAGGGCCTGACCGTTATGAAGACGGCTGATGCCGCCAAGGCAGCGGATGTGATCATGATCCTGATCAACGATGAGAAGCAGGCTAAGATGTACAAAGAGGATATCGAGCCCAACCTCAAGGCCGGCGATATGCTCATGTTCGCCCACGGCTTCAACATTCACTTCGGCCTGATCAAGCCTCCGGCAGATGTTGACGTTACCATGATCGCTCCCAAGGCTCCCGGCCACACCGTCAGAAGCGAATATCTGGCAGGCAAGGGCACTCCCTGCCTGGTAGCTGTTGAGCAGGATGCCACCGGCAAGGCCCTTGAGAAGGCCCTGGCTTACGGCGCGGGCATCGGCGGCGCAAGGGCAGGCCTCCTGGAGACCACCTTCCGCACCGAGACCGAGACCGACCTCTTCGGCGAGCAGGCTGTCCTCTGCGGCGGCGTCTGCGCTCTGATGCAGGCAGGCTTCGAGACCCTGGTCGAGGCCGGCTACGATCCCAGGAACGCGTATTTTGAGTGCGTCCATGAGATGAAGCTGATCGTTGACCTGATCTATCAGTCCGGCTTCGCCGGCATGCGGTATTCCATCTCCAACACCGCTGAGTACGGCGATTACATCACCGGCCCCAAGATCATCACCGACGAGACCAGAAAGACCATGAAGAAGATCCTGGCAGACATCCAGGACGGCACCTTCGCCAAGGAGTTCCTGCTTGACATGAGCGACGCGGGCGGACAGGTCCACTTCAAGGCCATGAGAAGGAAAGCTGCCGAGCATCCCGCTGAGAAGATCGGCGCTGAGATCCGCAAGCTCTATTCCTGGAACAACGAGAGCGACAAGCTGATCAACAACTGATCCCCATACAGGTCGTAAGATTCCATGCCCCTTCCGGGCGGAAAGCGCCAGCTTCCCCCGGCGGGGGCATTTTCGTGCTATAATGGACCAGACAGGCACAATTTTCGTGCTAAAACAGTGATATTTACCGGGGGCGTCGAAGCCATCGGCAAGGATTCCTTCAGGATCACCATCCTGGCGGAGTGCCGGGAGGAGGACTACCGCTGGGTCCAGCGCCAGCTGAACCGGGAGATCCGCCTCCTCCTTGACCGGGAGGAAGTCCCCATCCTCTGATGAAAAAATAAACATACACGGTCCTGAAACGGGCCCGGAGGGTGGTACAATAAAAGAGCAGTCCGGACCGGGCGTTCCTTTTCCCGGCCGGATGACAGCTTAAGGAAAAGACATAAGGCGCCGCCGCGGAGGCGGCAGAAAGGATGAAGAGATGAAACTCAGACAGAGTCTGGCAATGATCCTGTGCGCGGCCCTGGTCCTTACAGGATGCGGAGGCGGCCAGGGCGCGGCCCCGGCGCCGGATCCCCAGAAGGGAGATACGGCTGCCCCCGCGGAGGAAACAGGAGATCCCGCGGGCGCGGAGACCGGGGAAGAAGTCCCCGAAGAGACAGCTGAGGTCCCCGCGGGGGACCAGGCGGAGGCCTCCGTCTTCACGACCCTCCACCACCAGCTGATGACCACAGGCGAGATCTTCCCGCTTTCGACCTTCCTCTCTCTGACAGACCGGGAGATCCAGAGCCTTTTTGAGGACCCCAAGGACAGCCCCGACAAGCTGATCCGGATGGCGGTCAATGAGATCTACGCCAGGCAGGGCTATGCCTTTGAGGACCAGCCCTGGTACCACGATTTCTACAGCCAGTTCTACTGGTACGAGCCGGGCGATTTCGTCAGGGAAGACCTGGAGAACGGAAATTTCGAGGAGGCCCTGGACAACATCCGGCGCCTGGAAGAGAAGGAAGCCGAGAACGGATTTGCCTGGGAGCCGGCAGAGGATGAGCCCCTGACCGACGACACCGAGAACCAGGCTCTGGTCGTAAAGGCGCCCGTCCATCCCGACACCGATGTGCCCCAGATCTACAGGGCCGGCCGGTATTATTCCGGCGTGGAAGGAGAGGACGGCAGCAGCCTGGTCCGCTGCAGCTACGATATGGTGGGCCTGACCACGGATTCCGCCATTCAGTATCCCGAACTGGCCCAGGCCCTGACCTTAAAGAGCAAGGAGATCGAAGCCGATGTCCTGGCGGACTATGACCATTTCGTGGAAGCGGCGGAGGAATACCCGGATGAGGCGCAGGACATGCAGTTCTTCGCGGAATGCTCCTCCTATGTGAACCGGGCCGACGAGAAGGCGGTCTCCGTCCTGTATTCCTATGAGACCTACAGCGGCGGGGCCCATCCCTACTATTATTCCTTCTCCCACGCCTTTGATACGGCCACGGGCAGGGAACTGAAGCTGGCGGATGTCGTCGCGGATCCCGACAGCCTGTACGGCCGGGCAGCCTCTCTTCTCTATGACCAGGTGGCCGATGAAGCCATCGTGGACGCCGGCTCCGTGGAAGAGCTGGAGGCATTTCTCAGGGAGAATTATCCGGATCCTGAAAGGGACCTGGTCTGGTCCCTGGACCCCGACGGCCTGACCCTCTATTTCGCCCCCTACGCCCTGGCCTCCTTCGCGGCGGGCGAGCTTACCTGCTCCGTCCGCTTCAGGGATGACCCGGACTTCTTTACACCGGCTTATTCGGAAGAGACGGACGTCTATGTCAGGGAACTGGCCCCCTACCGGACCTATTCCGTGGATCTGGACGGAAGCGGAGACAGGAAGGACCTTTACGTCGGCGCCAACAGGGATGAGTTCCAGACCGTCACCGGCCTTGTCGTCGCCCTGGGGGATCAGAAAGAGGAGATCGACATCTACTCCTACAGCCTGGAGCAGTTCCTGATCCGGAACGGAGAAAGGTCCTTCCTCTGGTTCATCCTGACCAGCGACAACGATTACCAGTACACCCTGCCCGTGGACCTGACCGGAGGGAAGATCTCCGTTCAGGAGGAGATGTCCACCGGGCTTGCCCGTTCCAGTGACTATGGGAGCGGAGGCGGACAGATCCTGATCACGGATCCGAACGCTTTTGCTGTCGGAGACAGGAGCCAGGTCATGTCTACCTATTCCATCGCCAGGGCCTGCACCCTGGGAGAGGACGGCAAGCCCGTCCCGACTGACAGCTGGTGGACCGGCATGCCCTATTATCCTCTGGATACCACGGCGCCCGTGCCCGCCCATAAGGCGGACCCGGAGACCCTGGAGACGGGGGAAAAGGCCGAGATTCCCGCGGGGACCCGGCTGACCATCCGCTATACGGACAATGTCAGCGTCGTTTTCCTGGAAGCGGAAGACGGGACCCTCTACCGGATCGATCTGGATACGGATGAGTATCCCCAGACCATAAAGGGAAAAGACCTGGACGACTATTTCCTCAGGCTCTATTTCGCCGGCTGACCGGTCCGGGCCTCAGAAGGGAAAGCAGCATAGAGAAATCTGACCGGAAAGCCGCTCCGTGTTCCTTCGGAGCGGCTTTCCCGGGCTCCCGGAGCCATCGCGGTCCTTTACAATAGATTTCGGAGAAAGCCCACGGTTTTAACCGTGGGATGAATCCGCTC
>CAMOUD010000003.1 GCA_946626215.1 uncultured Lachnospiraceae bacterium | reverse complement strand
CCCCGGCGGAGGCCTTCTCCTGGCCGGGGATCAGAAAGCAGCGGGGACCCTCCAGGGCCTCTGTCTGGACATGGACCAGCCTGCCGGAGGGCCCGGCGGGAAGAGCGGTGAGGATATCGGAAAACATAGGACCTCCTTTCCGGAACTGTTTGGGCCAGTTTGGACGCGAAACTTCCGAAAGACAAGGCCCAAAGGAGGCCGGAGACCCTGTCCGGGCAGAAAAGAGACAAAAAAACCCTGCCGGAGGGCCCGGACAGGGCCCGGCAGGAGGAAGCTTTCAGCGCGGTTTCCGCCGGCAAAAATGGAGGATCCGCGGCCAATTGGCCTGCAGGTGGCTTTACAAGGTATTTCAAAGAAGGTAAAATCGTAACTGTTCGGGAAAAGGGACCATCTGAAGGAAGCCCCGGCCCGGCCGGGACACCGGCAGATTCAGAGAAAGGAACAGATCTATGGCACTGATCAAGAAGCCTGTGACCGGCATGAAGGACATCATGCCGGAGGAAATGGAGATCCGGGACTACGCGATCTCCATCATTAAAAAGACCTACGCGGAATTCGGGTTCCAGTCGATCGAGACCCCCTGCGTGGAGGATATCCGGAACCTGACCAGCAAACAGGGCGGCGACAATGAGAAGCTCATCTTCAAGATCCTCAAGAGGGGAGAAAAGCTCCGCCTGGCAGAGGCAAAGGAAGAGGCCGACCTGGTGGACGGAGGCCTCCGCTATGACCTGACGGTCCCCCTGGTCCGCTATTACGCCAACCATGCCAATGAGCTGCCGGCCCCCTTCAAGGCCCTGCAGATGGGAAATGTCTGGAGAGCGGACAGGCCCCAGAAGGGACGCTACCGCCAGTTCATGCAGTGCGATATCGATATCATCGGCGAAGCCGGCAACCTGGCCGAGATCGAACTGATCCTGGCCACCACCACGACCCTGGGAAGGATCGGTTTTAAGGATTTCCAGATCCGGATCAACGACCGGAAGATCCTGTCCGCCATGGCCGCCTGGTCGGGCTTTTCCGAGGACCAGTTCGACGAGGTCTTCATCATCCTCGACAAGATGGACAAGATCGGCCTGGAGGGCGTGGAAAAGGAACTGACGGAGTCCGGCTTCTCCGAAGAAGCCGCCCGCCGCTACACGGGCCTCTTCAGGGACCTGGAGGAAAAGGGCTATTCCCTTTCCTGGCTGGCCGAGACCCTGGGAGACTCCATCGCTCCCGGCGTCATTCCCGGCCTCATGGAGATCATGGAGAGCGTGGAGGAGACGAAGACAGCGGACTTCCAGATCATCTTTGACCCCACCATCGTCCGGGGCATGTCCTACTACACCGGCACCATCTTTGAGATCAAGATGCCGGCCCTGGGCATCAGCTGCGGAGGCGGCGGCCGCTATGACAAGATGGTCGGCCGCTTTACCGGCAGGGACGTGCCTGCCTGCGGCTTCTCCATCGGTTTTGAGAGGATCATCCTCCTGCTCATGGAATCCGGCTTCAGGATCCCGGGCAGCCCTGCCAAGAAGGCCTTCCTGATCGAGAAGAACATGCCCGCCGACAGGCTCAGGGACGTGATCCGGCAGGCCCAGGCCGAAAGGGAAAAGGGCAGCGTGGTCCTGATCGCGAAGATGAACAAGAACAAGAAGTTCCAGAAGCAGCAGCTCCAGGAAAAGGGCTTTGAGGAATTTGTGGAATTCTACAGGAATCCCATTCAGAAATAAGCAGTAAGAAGAGGTAATAGAACAATGGCAGAATCCATGCAAGGGCTCAGACGCACCTGCCGGTGCGCGGAGCTTGGCGAATCCCATATCGGCCAGACCGTGACCGTCATGGGCTGGGTACAGAAACAGCGCAACAAGGGAGGAATCATCTTTGTCGACCTCCGGGACCGGTCCGGCATCATCCAGCTGATCTATGAAGAGGCGGACTGCGGAACGGAAAGCTTCGAAAAGGCGGCCAGGATGCGGGCTGAGTTCGTCGTTGCCGCCACAGGCACGGTGACAGAAAGGTCCGGCGCCGTCAATCCCGGTCTTTCCACCGGCACCATCGAGATCCGCGTGAAGGACACCCGGATCCTGGCCGAGGCGGAGACCCCTCCCTTTGCTGTGGAGGAGAACAGCCGGACCAAGGAGGAGCTGAGGCTCCGCTACCGCTGCCTGGACCTGCGTCGTCCCGATATGCAGAGACGCCTGATCCTCCGCAGCAGGATCACCCAGTATGTCCGTGAGTTCATGGCGGGAGAGGGATTTTTAGAGATCGAGACCCCCATCCTGTGCAAGTCCACGCCCGAGGGCGCCAGGGACTACCTGGTCCCCAGCCGCGTGAAGAAGGGCGCCTTCTACGCCCTGCCCCAGTCTCCCCAGCTCTTCAAGCAGCTCCTCATGGTCTCCGGCTATGACCGCTACTTCCAGGTGGCCAAATGCTTCCGCGACGAGGACCTGAGGGCGGACCGCCAGCCGGAATTCACCCAGCTGGACATGGAACTGTCCTTTGTGGACGCCGATGACGTCATGGACGTCAACGAGCGCCTGATCCAGTATGTATGCAAAAAAGCCATCGGCCTGGACGTCCAGCTGCCCCTTCCCAGGATGCGCTGGATCGACGCCATGAACGATTACGGCTCAGACAAGCCCGATACCCGGTTCGGCATGAAGCTGAAGGATGTGACCGACCTGGTGGCCGGCTGCGCCTTCCCTCCCTTCGCGGACGCCGCTGAAAAGAAGGGCTGCTCGGTCCGAGCCGTCGTCGTGAAGGGACAGGCCGGCATGGCCCGCAAGAAGATCGACAAGCAGGTCGAGGCGGCCAGGGGATCCGGCGCCAAGGGCCTTCCCTACCTGGCCTATAAGGAGGACGGCTCCGTCAAGTGCTCCTTCGGCAAGTTCATGCAGGAAGAGGAACTCATGGCCCTGATCGACAGGACCGGCGCCGAAAAGGGCGACCTGATCTTCTTCGCGGCGGATAAGAACGCCATCGTCTGGAACGTCCTGGGAGCCCTCCGCCTTCGTCTGGGCGAGGAACTGGGCCTCATCGACCACGACCGGTTCGACTTCCTCTGGGTCGTGGAATTCCCCCTGCTGGAGTGGTCCGAGGAGGAAGAGCGCTTTGTCGCCATGCACCATCCCTTCACCATGCCCATGGAGGAGGACTGGGACCAGATCGATTCCGATCCCGGCAGCGTCAGGGCCAAGGCCTATGACATCGTCCTTAACGGCGTCGAGCTGGGCGGCGGGTCCGTCAGGATCCACCAGAACGACATCCAGGAGAAGATGTTCGAGGTCATCGGCCTGGAGAAGGAGGACGCGGCAGAGAAGTTCGGCTTCCTTCTGACAGCCTTCAAATACGGCGTCCCGCCCCATGCCGGCCTGGCCTACGGCCTGGACCGCCTGGTCATGCTCCTGACAAAGGCTGAGAGCATCCGCGACGTCATCGCCTTCCCCAAGAACAAGGACGCGGCCGACCTGATGAGCGGAGCCCCGGACTTTGTCGATCCCGTCCAGCTGGATGAGCTTTCTCTGGCTGTGGAAGGAGATAAGGAAGAATAAAGGGTCCCGGATCCGGACCGGAAAGATAAAAGGGATACGGAGAAGCAGGGAGGATCTGCTTTTCCGTATCCCTTTTTCTGTATGACTGATCCTGAATGGGATCCTGTGTTCCGTGCGGAAGGAAAGAGGGCAGCCCCCTGAGGATCAGGCGGAGGGGGAACAGGGATCCATGGAGATGGGGGAAGGGTCTCCTTCCGGAGGCAGGCAGAGGGCCGCCAGATACCCCTCCGGGGCCGGCAGGTCCAGGACCAGGGCGGGCGGAAGGCCGGGCCCGGGCAGGACGGAAAAGACGCCCGGCGCCCTTTCCTCAAGGGCAAAGGCGGAGAGGCCGGCGGAGAGCCCCCTTCCCGTATATTTGAGATAGGCCTCCTTGCGGACCCAGAGCCTGAAGAAGGCTTCCCGGGCTTCTCCTTCTCCCATGGCCTCCAGGGCGGCGGCCTCTTCAGGCCTGAAGAACCTCCTGGCCAGGGAAAGGCCCTCCTCCTTCAGGGGGACGATCCTCTGGAGGTCCGCCCCGCAGGGCCTGTCGGAAAGGACAAAAAGTGTCAGGGGCCCGGAGTCGCTCTTGGAGAAGTGGAGGCCGGGGAAGGGAAGGGCCGGCTTCCCGAAGGCTGACAGGGCCAGGGGGCCCGGGTCCCGGCCCAGGAGGGCGGCCGCCAGGTCCCTGGCGGGTATGGACCGGTCTCCCGGCGGATTCTGGAAGAAGCGGATGGTCAGCATGGTATCCTCCTGCATGGAAAGTGACCGGACTGGTCTGGTTTTACCTTGCGATATTTTTTTCTCCTCGTCAATATATTAGTTCCCCTTGAAATTAAATTGTGCTATAATTTCAAAGGCTGTTGCCATAACAGAAGAAGGAGATGTGCGTAAATGAAGAAATCAAGAGCAGGTATAACCCTGGCGCTGATCGCGGTCCTGACGGCAGTCATGGCCTTCACGGCTCTCGTGGGCTTCGGCGGCGGACGCAGGGGTTCTTATCACAACATCAAGCTCGGTCTTGACCTGGCGGGCGGCGCCAGCATCACCTACCAGGCGGTAGGAGAAGAGACGCCTTCCGCGGAGGACATGCAGGATACCATCTACAAGCTCCAGAAGCGTGTAGAGGAGTATTCCACCGAGGCACAGGTATATCAGGAAGGCGCGGACCGGATCAACATCGAGATCCCCGGCATCAGCGGCGTCGCTGAGACCAACGCCATCCTGGAGGAGCTGGGCCGTCCCGGTTCCCTGTATTTCATCCGTCAGAAGGATGATGACGGCAAGGAGAACTATCAGCTCGGCACCCTGGAGGACGGGTCCTACGGCTATATCCTGAACAAGTCCCTGGAGGACTGCATCGCTGACGGCGACGCGATCCTGTCCGGTACCGACGTGGCGGACGCCCAGGCCGGTTATCAGTCCGACTCCATGCAGAACCAGGAGATCGTGGTCGAGCTGACCTTTACGGACGAAGGCAAGCAGAAGTTCGCCGACGCCACCACCAAGGCCTTCGCGGCAGGCGAGACCATCGGCATCTATTATGACGGTGAATTCGTTTCCGTTCCCAAGGTCCAGGCAGCCATCACCGACGGCCGCGCCGTCATCACCGGCGAGAATACCATTGAAGAAGCCCAGATCCTGGCTTCCACCATCCGCATCGGCGGCCTCAAGGTGGAACTGGAAAGGCTCCGTTCCGAGATCGTAGGCGCCCAGCTGGGCCAGAACGCCATCCAGACCTCCAAGGTCGCCGGCATGATCGGCTTCCTTCTGGTCGTGGTCTTCATGACCGCTGTCTATCTGCTGCCCGGTCTCCTGTCCAGCCTGGCCCTGATCATCTATGTCCTGATGATCGCCCTGGTCCTGAACGGCTTTGACGTGACCCTGACCCTGCCCGGCATCGCCGGCATCCTGCTCTCCATCGGTATGGCAGTCGACGCCAACGTCATCATCTTTGCCCGTATCCGGGAAGAGCTGACCGCGGGCTCCAGTGTCCGGTCCGCCATCCGCAGCGGCTTTGACAAGGCCTTCTCCGCCATCATCGACGGCAACGTGACCACCCTGATCGCGGCGGCGGTCCTCTATCTGCTGGGCTCCGGCACCGTCAAGGGCTTTGCCCAGACCCTGGCCATCGGTATTGTTCTGTCCATGTTTACGGCCCTGGTCGTGACAAGGCTCCTCATGAACATCTTTTATGCCCTTGGCTTCCACAATCCCAAACTCTACGGAGTGGGCAGAGAGATCAGGACCATTTCCTTCACCGGAAAGGCAAAGCTGATCTTCCTGATCTCCGCCATTGTCGTCCTTTCCGGCTTCGGCGCCATGGGCCTCCATGCCGCCACCGGCGACGGCGCCCTCAATTACAGCCTGGATTTCGTAGGCGGTACCTCCACCAACGTGAACTTTGCCCAGGAAATGTCCCTGGATGAGATCGACGCCCAGGTCGTTCCGGTCTTCGAAGAGGTCGTGGGCGACGCCAATGTCCAGATCCAGAAGGTCACCGGGACCAACGAAGTCATCTTCAAGACCAAGGTCCTTTCCACGGACCAGTCCACCGAGCTGGCAGAGCGCCTGGTCGGCGACTTCGGCGTAGACAAGGATGAGATCACATCCGAGACCATTTCCTCCACCATCTCCTCCGAGATGAAGAGGGATGCCCTGATCGCGGTCGTGGTCGCCATGATCCTGATGCTGGCCTATATCTGGTTCCGGTTCCGGGATATCCGCTTCGGCGCCTCCGCGGTCTTCTGCCTGGCCCATGACGTCCTGGTGGTGCTGGCCGGCTACGCCTGGCTCCGCGTCTCTGTGGGCTCTACCTTTATCGCCTGCATGCTGACCATCGTCGGTTATTCCATCAACGCGACCATCGTTGTATTCGACCGGATCCGTGAGAACCTGGCGGCCTTCCGCAAGGGCGATTCCCTGGAGGGCGTGGTCGACAGAAGCGTGACCCAGACCCTGTCCCGAAGCCTGTTCACCTCCCTGACCACCTTCTTCATGGTCCTGACCCTCTACATCTTCGGTGTATCCTCGGTCCGGGAGTTCGCGCTCCCCATCATGATCGGCATCGTGTCCGGCGCGTGGTCATCCATCTGCATCGCCGGTACCTTCTGGTGCATCCTCCGGACCAGGTTCAAGCCTCAGAAGGCGGGATCTGACGGAGATCATCCTGTGGTGGTCCCCGCCTCCTCAAAGCAGAAGCGTGACAATCTTTCCAAGAAGGAAAGACGGGCCCAGAGGAAAAAAGAGATCGAAGAACGCAACAATTCCAAAACTGTGATCTGAAAAACAGCAAAAACAAGGGGGATGCCGGACTGGTATCCCCCTTCTTACACGACTTCAGGCAAATGATATGGCAAAGTGGATGTTAACTGCCAAAAGGGCAGACTTTACGCACATAGCGGAGACCTTCGGGATCTCTCCGGTCCTGGCCCGTCTGATCCGCAACAGGGACGTGGTGGGGGATGACAATATCCGCCGCTACCTGTCCGGGGGACTGGGGGACCTTCACGACCCCGCCCTTCTGCCGGACGCGGACAAGGCGGCCCGGCTCCTGGAGAGGGAACTGGCCCTGGGACATCGGATCCGGGTGATCGGAGACTATGACGTGGACGGGATCTGCGCCTCCTATATCCTGGTCACCCTGATCCGGGAGATGGGGGGACAGGCGGACGCCAGGCTTCCCGACCGGGTCGGAGACGGCTACGGCATCAACGAAAGGCTGGTCCGGGAGGCGGCCGCGGACGGAGCGGACATGATCATGACCTGCGACAACGGGATCGCCGCTTCCGGCCCTCTGGCCCTGGCCCGGGACCTGGGAATGACCACCCTGGTCACCGACCACCATGAGGTCCCCTTTGAGATGGATGAAAAGGGAGAGAAGACCTATATCCTTCCGGAGGCAGACGCCGTGGTGGACCCCAAGGTCCCCGGCTCAGCCTACCCCTTTCCCGATATCTGCGGGGCGGTGGTGGCCTGGAAGCTGGCCGGCCTTCTTCTGGAGAGGACGGGCCATCCGGAAAGGGACAGGATCCTGAAGGACCTGCTCCCCTTTGCCGGCATCGCCACGGTCTGCGACGTCATGCCCCTGCAGGATGAGAACCGGATCCTGGTCCGGGAAGGCCTGGAAGCGGCCGCTTCCTCGGACAATCCCGGCCTGAAGGCCCTGATCACGGTATCCGGCCTGGCCGGCGCGCCCCTGACCTGCTACCATGCCGGCTTTATCCTGGGCCCCTGCCTGAACGCCACGGGCCGCCTGGACTGCGCCGAAAGGGGCCTGGCCCTCTTTATGGAAACGGATCAGGACAGGGCCCTGGCTATGGCCCAGGAGCTCAAGCAGCTCAATGACAGCCGCAAGGATATGACCCGGAAGGGGACCATGGAGGCGGTCAGAAAGGTCGAGGAGGAAGGCCTGATCCGGGACCGGATCCTGGTCCTGTATCTGGAGGACTGCCATGAATCCCTGGCCGGCATCATCGCCGGCAGGGTCCGGGAGAGGTTTTCCAGGCCGGCCGTGGTCCTGACCGGCGTGGAAGGAGGCCTGGCAAAGGGGTCGGGCCGGTCAGTGGAAGCCTACGACATGTTCGAGAGCTTCTCTGCCTGCCGGGATCTCTTCATCAAGTTCGGCGGCCACCGGATGGCGGCGGGCCTGACCATAGAGAAGGATAAGATCGGGGCATTCAGGAGAAGGGTCAACGAGGCCTGCGCCCTGACAGAGGACGACCTCCAGGACGTGGTCCGGATCGACATGGAGCTGCCGCCCCGATTCCTGGACCTGGCCATGGTCCGGAGCTTCAAGGCCCTGGAGCCCTGCGGTCTCGGCAACGCCCGGCCCCTCTTTGCCGCCAGGAACATGATCCTCTACGCGGCCCGGGTCCTGGGCAGGAACCAGAACGTGATCCGCTTTGAGGGCATGGACGAGACCGGCAGCCTTTATACCCTTATGTGGTTCGGAGAGCCTGCCTCCTTCGCTGAGATCTACGCGGGGGGGACGGCGGATCCTGCCTGGACCGCCCTTCTGCAGGGAAGGGGCAACAGCCGGGTGACCATCGTCTATTATCCCGAGATCAACGTCTGGCAGGGAAGAGAGAGCCTGCAGCTGATCATCCGGGACCGGAAGCCGGCTCCGTAAGGATCTTTTCCGGACATGCAAAAACACCCGCCGGAAGCGGGTGCTTTGCATTCATATGAGGGGGAGATAGTATTGTCGATCAGCTATCTGTTAATAAGGATACCCTCTAAATATGAGCACTTTGTGACGGTCCCATAAGAAATCTCTAAAAAGTATTATGAAAAAATGAAGGAGACGGAAAAAAACAATGCCTCCCCCTGGAGCAGAGCAATTCCTCTCAAATCATGGTAAAATATAATATCTGTATATCTTTGCGCCTCCGGCGCGGAGCCATTCAATTTCTGGGCAGGACCTGAGTCCTGCGGAAGGACGATCAAAATGAAGATTTCCAAACTGACAGCCAGACTGGATTACCATTTCCTGGACCGGAAGGGACAGGCCGTGACAGACCCTGACCAGATCCGGAGCTTTCTCGGACGGGAGGTCAGGGACATTGTCAACAATACGGACCACATCAGCGAGGGCTGCCTGTTTTTCTGCATCAAGGGAAACCGCTTCAACGGCCATACCTTTGCCCTGCAGGCCCTCCGGGAGGGGGCGGCTGCCCTGGTGGTCCAGGAGGACCTGGACCTGTCCGCCTGGGAGGGAGAAGACCCGGTCATCATCCGGGTCCATGATACCCGCTATGCCATGGCCTTTATCTCCGCCGCCTGGTTCGGAGACCCGGCTTCCGAAATGAAGATCATCGGCGTGACCGGGACCAAGGGCAAGACCACCACCACCTACATGATCCGGTCCATCCTGCAGAACGCGGGCTTCAACACCGGCCTGATCGGGACCATTGAGGTCCTCTACAACGATGTGAAGATCCCCGCGAACAATACGACGCCCGAATCCCTCCTTCTCCAGAAGACCTTCCGGGATATGGCGGACGCCGGCGTGGAGATCGTGGTCATGGAGGTCTCCTCCCAGGCCCTGATGCTCCACAGGACCCAGGGCTTTGTCTTTGACATCGGCATCTTTACCAACCTGTCCGAGGACCACATCGGGCCCGGCGAGCATACGGACTTCGAGGACTATCTGCGCTGCAAGAGCCTTCTTTTCCGCCAGTGCCGGACCGGCATCGTCAACATGGACGACCCTTACTGCGGGAGGATCCTGGAGGATTCTACCTGCCAGGTCCTGACCTACGGTCTCCATCCCGGGGCGGACTTCTACGCTTCGAACCGGCAGCTGGTCCGGGTGCCCGGTGAGCTGGGCGTCATCTTCGACGTTTCCGGCAGGATCAGCCTCCACGCCGAGGTCCCCATGCCCGGCGCCTTTACCGTATACAACTCCCTCTGCGCCATTTCCGTCTGCACCGTATTCGGCGCGGAACCCGCCGTCATCGTCAGGGCCCTCAGGGATGTCTCTGTCCGGGGCAGGATCGAAATGGTGAAGGTGAGCGATGACTTTACCCTTATGATCGACTATGCCCACAACGCCATGGCCCTGAAGAGCCTTCTGGGGTCCCTCAGGGAGTATGAGCCCGGCCGCCTGGTCTGCCTTTTCGGCTGCGGCGGCAACAGGGACAGGGAGCGGCGGTTCCAGATGGGCGAGGTCAGCGGCCGCATGGCCGACCTGACGGTCATCACCTCCGACAATCCCCGGGATGAAGAGCCCATGGCCATCATCGCCGACATCCGGACCGGCATGGAAAGGACGGACGGGGCCTATGTGGAGATCCCGGACCGGAAGGAAGCCATTGCCTATGTGATCCACAACGGACAGCCCGGCGACATCATTGTCCTGGCAGGCAAGGGCCACGAGGATTATCAGATCATCAAGGGCGTCAAATATCCCATGGACGAGCGCGTCCTGATTCAGGAGATTCTGGAGGAAGACAGAAATAGGGAGTCCCAGGCATAAATACGCGGATGTCATCATAGACATCTCCCATGAAAAGCTGGACAGGCCTTTCACCTACCGGATCCCTCCTGCCATGCAGGAGGAGGTCCGGCTGGGAGGCCTTGTTCTGGTGCCCTTCGGAAACGGGAAGGCCCCCCGGTCCGCCTATGTGGTGGGCTTCCGGGAGTCTCCCTCCATCGATCCTTCCAGGATCCGGGACATCCTGGGCCCGGCCCAGCCCTCCGGGAGCGATAGAGAGGGAGAGTTCTATATCCGGCTGGCCCTCTGGATGAAGGATCATTACGGGTCTACCCTTCAGGCGGCCCTGAAGACGGTCCTGCCCGCCAGGAGGAACGCCAGGCCCCGTCTGAAGAAGCAGGTCCGGCTCCTGCTCGGCAGGGAGGAGGCCCTGGACAGGCTGGCCTTTTATGAAAAAAAGCACCAGACCGCCCGGGCCAGGCTTCTGGAGGGCCTCCTGGAAATGCCGGTCCAGCCCTGGGAGATGGTGACCGGCAAGCTCCATGTGGCGGGCCAGACGATCCGGGCCATGGAAAGGGCCGGCATCCTGGAGGTCAGCGAGCATACCGAATTCCGGGTCCCGACCCGGGGGATCCGGGGGGAGACCGCCCGCCATCCCTTAAGTCCGGAACAGGAGACCGCGGCCCGGACCGTCATCGGTTCCCTCAAGGCGGGAGGCGGGGGAGTGACCCTGCTCCACGGCATCACGGGAAGCGGCAAGACCGAGGTCTATCTGGCCGTCATCCGGGAGGCCGTCTCCCTGGGACGCCAGGCCATCGTCCTGATCCCGGAGATCGCCCTGACCTGGCAGACCCTGGTCCGGTTCTACCGGGACTTCGGCGACAGGGTCTCGGTCATCAACTCCTCCATGAACGATTCGGAAAAGATGGACCAGTGGGAAAGGGCCAGAAGGGGAGAGATCGATGTGATCATAGGGCCCCGGTCCGCCCTCTTTGTCCCCTTTGCCCGGACCGGCATCATCGTCATTGACGAGGAGCATGAGAATTCCTACAAGAACGAGTCCATGCCCCGCTACCACGCCAGGGAAACGGCTATAGAGATCGCCTCCCTGAAGGGGGCGGAGGTGGTCCTGGGATCGGCGACCCCCTCCCTGGACTCCTATACCAGGGCCCTGCAGGGCAGCTACAGGCTCTTTCGCCTGACCAGGCGGCTGACGGGCGGGTGCCTGCCCCGTACCAGGATCGCGGACATGCGGTCTGAGCTCATGGCCGGCAACCGGTCCATCCTGTCCAGGGACCTGAAGGAAAGCCTGGACGAATGCCTGGCCTCCGGCAGGCAGGCCATTCTTTTCCTGAACCGCCGGGGCTACGCGGGCTGCGTCTCCTGCCGCAGCTGCGGGACCGCCCTTCGCTGTCCCCACTGCGACGTATCCCTTTCCCTTCATGGGAAGGACAGGCTGGTCTGCCATTACTGCGGATATGAGGGAAGGCTCCCTGCCAGGTGCCCTTCCTGCGGATCCGCCTACCTGTCGGTGCTCCGGGCCGGGACCGAGCAGATCGAAAGAAGCCTGAAAAAGCTCTACCCGGATACGGGGATCCTCCGGATGGACGCGGATACCACCGCCAGAAAAGGGGAGTATGAAAGGATCCTGACCGCCTTCGGCGAAGGAAAGGCCCAGATCCTTCTGGGGACCCAGATGATCGTCAAGGGCCATGACTTCCCGGGAGTGACCCTGGTGGGGATCCTGATGGCGGACCTGTCTCTCTACGCGGGAGACTACCGGGCCGCGGAGCGGACCTTCCAGCTCCTGACCCAGGCAGCCGGCCGGGCCGGCCGGGGAAGGGATCCCGGTCAGGTGGTGATCCAGACCTACCAGCCGGACCACTACGCCCTGGTCCACGCGGCGGCCCAGGACTATGAGGGCTTTTATGAGGAGGAAATGGCCTACCGGAGGCTCATGTCCTATCCTCCCGCCTCCCACATGCTGGCCGTCCAGGTCCAGTCCCGGGAGGAGGACCTGGCCCTCCGGACGGCGGGCCGGATCCGGACCCTTCTGGACGGGGCCGGGCAGAAGGACTGCCAGATCATCGGGCCCGCCGCGGCCCGGACGGCAAGGATCCGGGACATCTACCGGTTCGCCCTGTATGTGAAAAGTCCTGCCTATGACAGGCTGATCGAGTATAAAGACAGGATCGAGGCCCTGACCGGGCCCTCCCCCTCAGGAGGGGCCGGCCGGGATACAGTCCTGGTCCAGTTTGATTTTGACCCGGTAAATCCCTACTGACCGGGATCTGTGACAGGCGCTCCCGCGCCGGAAAGGAAAGAGATGGCAATCAGAACCATTCGTGAATACCCGGACCCCGTCCTTGAAAAGAAGGCCAAGCCGGTCAGGGAAATGAACGAGAGAATGAAGACCCTGGTCCGCGACATGCTGGAGACCATGTATGAAGCCGGAGGCGTAGGCCTGGCGGCCCCCCAGGTGGGCGTCCTCAAACGGATCGTCGTCATTGATGTTTCGGAGGACCAGTCCGAGCCCCATGTCCTGGTCAATCCGGTCATCGTGGAATCGGACGGGGAACAGTGCGGCTACGAAGGCTGCCTGTCCGTCCCCGGCAAGCTGGGCAAGGTCACCAGACCCAGTCATGTGGTCGCCGAGGCTTTTGATGAGAACATGGAGCCGGTCCGCCTGGAGGGAGAAGAGCTCCTGGCCAGGGCCATCTGCCATGAGCTGGACCATCTGGATGGCCATATGTATGTGGACCTGGCAGAGGACGGCCTGGTGGACGCCAACTCTGAGATCACGGAAGCTGAGGAAGAGGCTGCCCTGGAAGAGATGGACGCGGCCGTCAACGGAGAGGAATAAGAGTGCTTAAGATCGTATTTATGGGCACGCCGGAGCTGGCTGCCACCGTTCTGGATACCATGATGGAGGCGGGCCTTTCGGTCAGCCTGGCCGTATCCCAGCCTGACCGGGTCAGGGGCCGGGGCCGCAAAAGCCAGCCCACCCCGGTCCACGCCTGCGCGGACAAGTGGGGGATCCCCGTCTTTCAGCCGGTCAGGGTCCGGGAGGCCGGGGCCGTGGAAAGGATCCGGCAGGAAGCCCCCGACCTGATCGTGGTGGCTGCCTTCGGGCAGATCCTGCCCCAGTCCCTGCTGGACATTCCCCGTCTGGGCTGCATCAACATCCATACCTCCCTCCTGCCCCGCTACCGGGGCGCGGCCCCCATCCAGTGGGCCGTGATCAACGGGGAAGAGAAGACGGGCGTGACCGTCATGCAGATGGACGCCGGCCTGGATACGGGCGATATCCTCCTGCAGGAGGAGGTCCTTTTGGCGCCCGATGAAACCGCTGCCAGTCTCTATGACAGGCTTTCCCTCCTGGGCGGACAGATGGCAGTCAGAGCCGCCGCCGGCCTGGAGGCCGGGACTCTGACCAGGACCCCCCAGGACCATGAGGCGTCCACCTACGCCTCCATGCTGACCCGGGAAATGGGAAAGATCGACTGGACCCAGCCCGCCGCTGTCATTGAGCGCCGGATCCGGGGCATGAATCCCTGGCCCTCCTGCTACTGTACCCTGAAGGGCAAGGTCTTTAAGATCTGGGGCGCCCGGGTCGGGGAAGAGGAGACCGGGGCAGCGCCCGGGACCGTGACGGAAGTGACCAAGAAGGGCATGCGGGTCGCCTGCGGATCCGGGTCCCTCCTGCTGACGGACGTCCAGTATGAGGGCAAGAAGCGGATGCCCTGCGACGCCTTCCTCAGGGGCGTCCATGTGGAAGCGGGCGAGGTGCTCTCATGAGCCGGAAGGCCCCTTCCGAAAGAGAGATCGCGGCGGATGTCCTGATGCGGGCGGAGAAGGAGGGCACCTATCCCGGCGCTGTCCTGAAGGAAGTCCTGGACAGCCTGGACGGCCGGGAGGAGATCCGTAAGGCCTTCATCAAGAGGCTCTGCCAGGGGACCCTGGAAAAGCAGATCGGCCTGGACCGGGTCCTGGAGGGCTATTCCGGAAGGCCCATGGCCTCCCAGAGGCCCCTGATCCGCCAGGTCCTCAGGACCGGTCTCTACCAGATCCTCTATATGGATTCTGTCCCGGACGCCGCCGCCTGCGATGAGGCTGTCCGCCTGGTCCGGAAGCGGGGCATGGGAAACCTGTCCGGCTTCGTGAACGGGGTCCTGCGGCATGCCGCCAGGGACCACGCGGCGGGCCTGGTGCCTGGCCTGGAGGGAGAGGACCTGTCGGTCCGCTACTCCATGCCGGCCTGGATCGTCTCCCTCTGGGAGGACCAGCTGGGCCGGGAGGAGACAGAAAAGCTCCTGGCTGCCATGGACCGGATCCGGCCCCTCTGCGTACGCCTGGCTCCCTCCCTGACAGACAGGGAGAGACAGGACCTGGCGGAGAGGCTCAGGAAAAGGGGCGTGACAGTGGAAAGGGGCCGGTGGGTCCCGGACTGTCTCTGCCTGACCGGGGCCGGAAAGGTCACGGACCTTCCGGGCTTTCAGGAAGGCCTCTGGACGGTCCAGGATGAAAGCTCCATGTTCCCTGCCCTGGCTGCCGGCCTGTCCGGCGCTGAGACCGTCATCGATGTCTGCGCCGCCCCCGGCGGCAAGGCCCTGCACGCGGCGGCCCTGGTGCCCGAAGGCCGTGTCCTGGCCTTTGATATCGGGGATTCCAAGATCAGGAGGATCCGGGAGAACGCTGCCAGGATGGGCCTTTCCAACCTGGAGGCGGAGAGCCGTGACGCCCTGGTCAGGAGCCGGGACCTGGAGGCAAGGGCCGACGTCCTGCTCTGCGACCTGCCCTGCTCGGGCCTTGGGATCCTGAGCCGCAAGTCCGATATCCGCCACAGGGTCCGGAAGGAGGACCTGGCGGCCCTTTCTGACCTGCAGAAAAGGATCCTGGCCAACGTCAGCGCCTATCTGAAGCCCGGAGGCGTGCTCATTTATTCCACCTGCACCATTGACCGGCTGGAAAATGAGGAGAACGCCGCCTATATAGAAGAGACCCTGGGCCTTGCGCCGGAGGACCTGGCCCCCTTCCTGCCGGAGGGCATACCCGGTATCGAGGGGAACCGGCTCCAGCTCCTGCCCCATATCCATGGGACGGACGGCTTTTTCCTGGCCCGCTTCCGCAGGCCTTTGGAGGATGATCCTTGGATATCAAATCCATGACCCTGCCTGAGCTGCAGGATACAATGAAACAGATGGGCCAGCCCGCCTTCCGGGCCGGCCAGGTCTTTGACTGGATGCACAGGAAGCTGGCTCCGGACTACGCGTCCATGACCAACCTGCCGGGCTCCCTGCGGAGCCGGCTGGAGGAGTCCTTTCCTTATACAAGGGTCCGGGTCATAGACCGGCAGATCTCCCGCCTGGACGGGACCCAGAAGTTCCTTTTCGCCATGCCGGACGACGCCCTGGTGGAAAGCGTCTTCATGCGCTATAAGTTCGGCAATTCGGTCTGCATCTCCTCCCAGGTGGGCTGCCGGATGGGCTGCCGCTTCTGCGCCTCCACCCTGGACGGCCTGGTCCGGAACCTGGCTCCCTCGGAGATGCTGGAGCAGATCTATGAGATCGCCAGGATCACCGGGGAGAAGATCTCTCATGTGGTGGTCATGGGGACCGGAGAGCCCCTGGACAACTTTGACAGCCTGGTCCGCTTTCTCACTCTTCTGACGGATGAGAAGGGGATGAACCTGAGCCGGCGGTCCATCACCGTATCCACCTGCGGGCTGGTGCCCCGGATGCGGGATTTCGCGGACCTGGGCCTGTCCGTATCCCTGGCCCTTTCCCTTCACGCCGTGACGGACGAGAAGAGAAGGACCATCATGCCCATCGCCAACACCTATTCGATCGCGGAGCTCATGGACGCCTGTTCCTACTATTTTAAAAAGACGGGCCGTCAGGTCACCTTCGAATACAGCCTGATCGCGGACGTCAATGATTCGGAGGAGGACGCCCGGGGCCTGGCCGCCCTGGCCGGCCCTCTGAAGGCCCATATCAATCTGATCCCGGTCAATCCGGTCCGGGAGCGGAACTACCGCCATCCCGATGACAGGGCTGTCAGAGAATTCAAAAAGAAACTTGAAAATATGGGCATTAATGTTAGTATTAGGAGAGTATTGGGGAGAGATATCGACGGCGCCTGCGGCCAGCTCCGCCACCGCCGTCTGAAGGACGCGGAGGTCTCCGCACCCAGTGAGCAGGGGTAATTGAAAGCTATGAGCAAGTCTTTTGCGGTTTCTGATGTCGGAAGACACAGAAGAATGAATCAGGACAGTGTATTCGCCAGCGACGGCCCCGTCGGCCTTCTGCCCGACCTCTATCTGGTCGCGGACGGCATGGGCGGCCATAAGGGCGGCGAATACGCCTCCTCCTATACCAGAGACAGACTGATCGAGATCTGCAGGGGGGCCTCGGATCCGGATCCGGACGCTGTCATTCCGTACGCCTTCAGTATGATCAACGCAGGCCTCAGGGCCATTGCCGCCAGCGACTTCCGCTACAGCGGCATGGGGACCACCGCGGTCTGCGCCGTTGTCGTGGAAGACCGGCTCCATGTCTACAACGTGGGAGACAGCAGGCTCTATATCCTTCCCCGGGAAGGCGGCCTGCGCCAGGTCACCACGGACCATTCCCTGGTGGAGGAAATGGTCAGGGCCGGTTCCATCACCAGGGAACAGGCAGTCCACCACCCCAGAAAGAACGTGATCACCCGGGCCATCGGCAGTGAAGAGAGGCTCCGGGTAGACAGCTTCACAGAAATCCTGCAGGAAGGGGACTGGTTCCTCCTTTGCAGCGACGGCCTTACCAACATGGTGGAAGAGGCCGAGATCGAATCGATCGTCAGGACCCATGAGGATCCGGCCGAGGCGGCAGGACTCCTCCTGGACAGGGCCAATGAAAAGGGAGGCCTTGACAACATTTCCGTCATTCTCGTCTGCTTCGGCAGGGAAAGCTGAGTCCGGGGGACCGGACCTGCCCCGCCGGGACGGGAGGAACCTGCAGACTGTCTGAATGTGTGTGAGGTTGATATGGTTAAACTAGGAATGCTGATCGCGGACCGTTACGAGATCATTGAAAAGGTCGGCAACGGCGGCATGTCAGATGTATATAAAGCCAAGGACCACAAGCTGAACCGGTTCGTCGCGGTCAAGGTCCTGAAACAGGAATTTTCGGAGAACGCCAACTTTGTCTCCAAGTTCCGGGTGGAGGCCCAGGCCGCGGCCGGCCTGACCCATCCCAACATCGTCAATGTCTACGATGTGGGCGAGGAAAAGGGCGTCTACTTCATCATCATGGAACTGGTGGACGGCATTACCCTCAAGAAATACATTGAATCCAGGACCCGGCTCCCTGCCAACGAGGCCCTGAGCATCGCGATCCAGGTCACCATGGGCCTTGAGGCTGCCCATCGGAATCACATTATCCACAGGGACATCAAGCCCCAGAACATCATTATTTCCAAGGACGGCAAGGTCAAGGTCACGGATTTCGGCATCGCCAAGATCGCGACCTCCAACACCATTACAGCCAATGTCATGGGATCCGTCCACTATACCTCTCCCGAGCAGGCCAGAGGCGGCTACTCGGATGAGAAATCCGATATCTATTCCCTGGGCATCACCCTCTTTGAGATGGTGACCGGCCAGGTCCCCTATACCGGAGATACTACGGTGGCCATCGCCATCAAGCATATCCAGGACCCCATGCCTTCTCCCAGGGATTTCGTGCCCGACCTGCCCTACAGCGTGGAGCAGATCATCCTGAAGTGCTGTGAAAAGAGCCCCGAGAGGCGCTACCAGAACACAGCGGAGCTGATGAGCGACCTCCGGCGGAGCATCAAGGACCCGGACGGCAGCTTTGTCAAACGGGTCAATCCCGAGGACCTGGGAGCCACCAGGCCCATGACGGAGGAAGAAAGGAAGACCATCGCTGCCGCGGCGGCTGCCGAGACGGCGGAGGCCGTTGCGGAAACGCCCGTTTCCGGCGCGGAGACTGTCCGGGGCGGCCATGGCGGCGGGAGCTTTGTCCCGGATGACGACGACTACGATGAGGAGGAAGAGGAGAAGGACAGCCGCACGGAGCGGATGACCTCCATCATCTCCATCGCGGCCGCCATTATCGTTGGCATCATCATCATCGTCATCGCGGCGGACCGGCTGGGCTGGATCCATCTGATGGGACAGACCCAGGAGCAGGCCGCCATGACGGTCATGCCCGAGGTCATCGGAAAGACCGAGGAAGTGGCCAGAGAACTGGTGACCAGCCGGAGCCTGGTGCCCCGGGTGGAGCTGCAGATCACCGATGAATTCGATCCCGGCCTGGTCATAGGCTCCAGCGTGGAAGAGGGATCGGAGGTCGAGGTAGGGACCACGGTCATCCTGACCGTCTCCGCCGATGAAGGCGTGGAGGTGCCGGACGTCCTTGGAAAGACCCGGGAAGAAGCGGAGGAGATCCTGACGGAGGCCGGCTTTGAAGTGACGGTCACGGAGGCCGCTTCTGAAAAGATCGAAGAAGGATGCGTCATTTCCCAGACGCCGGAGCCTGCCGTTCTGGCAGAGCACGGCTCAACGGTGGCCATCACCGTCTCCACAGGCCCCGACCTGGAGGGCAAGGTCCAGATGATCGACCTGACCGGCCTTTCCGAAGAGGCGGCCAGGAGCATGCTGAGCCAGATGGGGCTGACCGTCGGTACGGTCCGCACCGTCATTACCATGAACAATTCCGAGATCGGCAAGGTCATCGGGCAGTCTGTCCTCAAGTCCACCTATGTGGATGAGGGCACGGCGGTCGACCTGACCATCGGCGGTCAGATGACCTACTCCTATACAGCCCGCATCGACAAGCCTTCGACGGCCGACGGCAGCCAGGGCGGCGACTATGAGGACGGGACAGCGGTCCACATCGTGGTCAGGACCAATTCCGGTCAGGTCCTTCTGGACACGACCACATCCTCCTTCCCCTATCAGGGATCCCAGTATACGGGCATCACTGATTCCTCCGGCATTGTGACCATGACCTGGGACTACACCTACGAAAAAGAGGAGACCGTCGTTCTGGAAGAGACGGACGATGACCAGGCAGGGGACAATGGAGAGGATGTCATTGATGAGACCGTGATCGAGGAGGGCGGCGACGCGGAAGAACAGCCCGCCGAGCCCCAGCCCGAACCGGAGCCCAGGACCACGACCCGGACTGTCCGGATCACGGAGCCCAGGACCATTACCCGCGAGATCAGCTTTACAGCGGAATATTGATTTCTAAGGTGAAAGATTGAAAGGAAAGATCATCAAAAGCGTTGCCGGCTTCTATGATGTCTATACGGAAGGCGGCCTATACAGGTGCAGGGCCAAGGGCCTGTTCCGGGCCCTGAAGCAGAAGCCTCTGGTGGGGGACGATGTGGAATTCGACATCACGGATACGGTCAGCGACCCCATGGAGGGCCATATCCGCCAGCTCCTGCCCAGGACCAATGACCTGATCCGGCCCAATGTGGCCAACGTCGACCAGGCCCTGCTGGTCTTTGCCATCAACTATCCGGTCCCCTCCTACAACATGGTGGACCGCTTCCTCCTGATCCTGGGCCGGAAGGACCTGGACGCCATCCTCTGTTTTAATAAGAAGGATCTGGCCAGGGAAGAGGAGATCCGGGAGCTCAGGGAGACCTATGAGGCCTGCGGATGCCGTGTCTTCTTCATTTCCGCCATGGAGCAGGATTCCCTGGAGGACCTGGAGGAGGCTCTTTCCGGCAGGACCACGGTCATTACCGGGCCCTCCGGGGCCGGCAAATCGACCCTGATCAACCGGCTCTGTCCCCGGGCCAACATGGAAACGGGAGAGCTTTCCCGCAAGATCGGCCGGGGGAAGAATACGACCCGGCATGTGGAGCTTCTGTCCGCAGGTGAGGATACCTTCCTGGTGGATACGCCCGGCTTTACCTCCCTCTATCTCCAGGACCTGGAGGCGGAGGACCTCAAGGCCTACTATCCGGAATTCGTATCCCGCCAGGATCAGTGCCGCTTCCAGGGCTGCAACCATATATCCGAGCCCGGCTGCGCGGTCAAGGAAGCCCTGAAGGCAGGAGAGATCTCCGGCATCCGCTACCGGAACTATACCGAGCTCTTCAAGGAGCTTAAGGGCCAGCGGCCCGTCTACAGGAAAAAGGACGGCAGGCCTTCCCAGCGGTGACGGGAAGGAAAGCCGGACTGTCAGGATCCATGAAGACGCAGGATCCGTCCTTCGGGGCGGGTCCTTTTTCTTTCTGACCGGAATTCAAAAAAAAGGGCCCCTTTCCTCAAATGTCCTATATACAATGCTATAATGACGGTATATCGATCATGCTGTGTTTCATGTTCTGGAAAAAGGCCTGTCCGGCCGGGAGGTATCCATATGCTGGTCAACCTGTCTCGATTTGTTCCGCTTCTTGCCGCCTTCGGACTTTCTGTCTGCCATTTCGCCCTTCAGGTCATTTTTACCTGGGCCAGGCTTACGCCCCTGATCTATGAGCTCAGGGAAGCCTTTGACGGAAGCGCGGAGCTGGCCGCCCAGGGGAACGCCATCCTTCGGATCCGCAGATGGGGGACCCTCTGCAGGGGACTTTCCCTGATCCTGGCCGGAGTCGCTGTCTTCATGCAGCCTCCCCTGGTCCGGGCCCTCTTTTTTGTCCTGTTCGCCCTCTTCTGCTTCCTCCTCCTGGTCGAGTTCTCCTTCATTCTGTCAGACCGGGACATGCGCTTTGTCCGCAGGCCCGTTCTTATGAGCCTTCTGGTGGAGGTCCTGTACGCCCTGATCTATTTTCTGGTCTTTTCCCGGATCTTTCCGGACGGCCTGGCGACGGCCATCAGCTTTCTGCCCGGCCGATGAGGAAAGGAGGAGAGTATGGAAACCTTATGGTTCATCACGGACAGGTCCCCTGACCTGGAAGGGATCCGGCGGAGCCTGGAGAGGCTCCTTCCTTCCTCCTGCTCTCTCAGGAGCGTGACTTTGGAGGAGGCCTGCCGGTCAGACCTTCCCCGGGCCCTGATCCTGCCCTACCGGAAAAGCTATGGGACCGGGGAGAGCTTTCAGGCGCTGAGCCGGAGGATCACGGACAGGTTCAGCCGGGAGGACGCCCAGGACCTCAGGGCCTATGTGTTCCCGGCCGACCTTTCAGGGGAAGAATTCCTGGAGATTCTGGGGAGAGGAGAGGATTCCGCCCTTGCACTCCTGGGAGACGTGGTCCAGATCACGGCCGGGACCGATCTTCATGAGCTGGCGGGCCAGATCCGCCTCTATCTGGAGACCTGGGAGCAGCAGGCCCGGGAAAGGAAAAGGACCTCTCTTCACCGGCAGGCAGACTTTTATCTGGGCTGGGGGGCGACGGTCCTGACAGTCTTTTCTTTGGGATACAGTCTTTTCCTCTTTGGCCTGATGGTATTCGGGAAATGGCTGCCCGTCCTGCCGGGGCCTCTGGCTCTTGTCAGGAGCTGGCAGGTCTTTATTCTTCCCTTCACGGTCTGGCTGGGATGGATCATGCTTTTTTCCGTGCTGGCAGGCGTCTTTCAGAAGGGCCTGTCCGGGGCGGTCAACGAATACGACCGGCTGGTGTCCTATCCGCCGGATGTCTTTCTGTTCCTCCTTCTGGCCATGGCGGCCCCGGGAGGACTGGCGGCCTTTCTGGAGGAGCCGGGCCCCATCTGGTTCCTGGTCTTTCCGGGCTTTATCCTGGACCTGGTCCTGGATATCCTCCGCAGAAGACGGGTGGTGGGAAGCCGGTTCAGGCGCTTCCGGGCCCTGGACAAGACCATGAGCACGGGAGCGGACAAGTCCGCTCTGGCCAGGATGCTCAGGGATTCAGGCCGAAGGCCCATCACCAACGCCCTCAGGAAAGCCTGGACAGGAGGGAAGAGGATCCGGATCTTTGTTTCCTATACCCATTCCTCTCCCTGGGCCTGCCAGAGGGTCGATGAGCTCTTTGCCCTCTGCCGGGAGGCAGGGATCGAATGCTTTGTGGATAAGGAAGGGATTCCCCGGGGCAGCTCCTGGCGGCGGTCCATCTTCATGGGCCTGCTGGTGGCGGATTATTTCATTGCCTTTGCCGATGAGACCAGCGTCCGGAAGCAGTGGCCCGCGGCGGAGCTGGAAATGGCCCTGGGCCTCCGGGCGATCTCAGGGGCTCCGGAGCCCATCGTGTTCGTCCCCCCGGATTTCTCCTGGGAGGTCTCCCGGGAATACCTGCCGGTCTTCCGGGATACCATGCTCTGCAGCAGCGAGCCCGACTTTTTTGTCCGGGTGATCTGGTATTCCTTCGACGCCTTGAAGACCCTGATCCTCAGGGCCATCGCCGGCGGGGAGGCCAAGTCTCCCACAGCGCTGTTCGGGAGTCCTGCCGCGGCTCCGGACAAGGCCCTTCTTCGGGAATCGGACCGGGTCTATCAGGAAATGAACATGGCCAGGAGGACGCTGACCGCCAGGCTGATCCGGCAGGGGGCCGACAACGATCCGGTGGTGGATAAGCGGTTCGGCATCTATCGGAGCTTCCGGCCGGAGGATGTGCAGCGGCTCCGCCGGTTCCTGGAATACGGAGACCGGGCCCTGGACCAGCTGCCGCCCCAGAAGGCCTACCGGATGATGCGGGAGACCCTGGAGCTGGCTGTCATGATGGGGGAGGCCTATCTGGGGGTCGAATACTGCGACAAGATCATCGCTGCCCTCTACGGGTCCCTTTTGTCCGACTACATGCTCTATCTGGAGATCCACCGCTATGAATATGCGGCGGCCTATCTCTATGAGCAGATGGGAGACCTGGACCAGTCCAGGACCTACGTGAACAGGTGCCTCCGGGGCATCAGCGCCATCCAGGCCCTCCGGATCTATTTCTTTTCGGATTTCAGTCTGGATGGAGATATCACCCTCTTCGGGCACGGCGTCACCGTCCTGCCCCTGAATTTCAAGCTCCTGTCCTCCAGCGGCTTCCCGGACCTTCTGCCCTACGCGAAGGCCCTGGACGAAAGGCTGGAGAGAAGAGGAATATAAGGACCGGCTCCGCTTCGCGGGACTTCCGGGAAGCGGATGGATTTCAAGGCAAGGATCCATTTGCTTACGTTTTCAAAGAGGCCTTTCGGGGCCTCTTTTGTATGTGTTGGAGCCGGAAGAAAACGATGGTACAATGAAGTATAAGGGACAGGAAAAGACAAGGAAGATGGGAAAACGGAGATAAAAGAGAAGCTTCAGGAGAGGTTACTATGGATTATCAGATGGAATACAGGTCAAAGCTGAGGACGCCCCGGGAGGCGGTCCAATGCGTCAAAAGCGGGGACTTTGTGGACTTCATGCCCAACGTCTGCTTCCCTGTCCTTCTGGAGGAAGCCCTGGCAGAAAGAAAGGACGAGCTGACGGATGTCAAGCTCCGGTCCAACCTGGTCTTCGGGCCCCTGAAGACGGTGGAATCCGATCCCGGGCGGGAGCATTTCACCTACAGCTCCTGGCACTGCAGCGCTTATGAGAGAAGGCTCTGGGACAGGGGCCTCTGCGATTTCATACCCATGATCTTCCGGAACCTGGTCCAGTACTACAAGCACTTCCTGAAGGTCAATGTGGCCATGGCCTGCGTGACTCCCATGGACCGGCACGGCTATTTCAACCTGTCCTGCGCCACGGGCATCGGCAAAGGGATCCTGGAAACAGCCGACATCGTGATCCTGGAGGTCAATGAGAACCTGCCCAGGGTCAACGGAGGCTTCGATGAGTGCGTCCATATCTCCGAAGCGGACTATATCGTGGAGGGAGACCACGGGCCCCTGCCCTCCATCCCGGTCCCGGCTCCCACAAAGGAGGACCTGGACATTGCCGACTATATCATTCCCCTGATCCCCTCGGGGGCCATTCTCCAGCTGGGGATCGGCGGCATGCCCAATACCCTGGGCCGGCTCCTGGCCGGATCGGACCTCAGGGACCTGGGCATGCATACCGAGCTCTGCTCGGACGCCTATGTGGACCTCTATGAGGCCGGCAAGCTGACTAACCGGACCAACTATTACAGGGGCAAGGGGATGACCGGCCTGGCCATCGGGTCCCGGGCCCTCTATGACTGGATCGATGAGAACCCGGGGGTCATCTTCGCTCCCCTGGAGCATGTCAATTCACCGGACGTCATCGGCCGGCTCGACAATATGATCTCCATCAACAACTGCATCGCGGCGGACCTTTACGGCCAGATCAGCGCCGAAAGCGTGGGCTTTAGGCAGATCAGCGGGACTGGGGGCCAGCTGGACTATCTGACAGGGGCCGCCATGTCCAGGGGCGGCAAGGCCTTCATCTGCATGACCTCCACCTTCCGGGACAGGTCCGGACAGCTGAAGAGCCGGATCGTGCCCAGCTTCCAGGGAGACATCGTCACGGATCCCAGAAGCCAGGCCTACTACCTGGCCACGGAGTACGGGATCGTCAACCTGGTGGGCAAGACCAGCTGGGAACGGGCGGAGCTTCTGATCTCCATTGCCCATCCGGACTTCCGGGAGGACCTGATCCAGGGAGCCGAGCGGCAGAACATCTGGAGGAGGTCGAACAGGAGGTAGTCCGGATAGGGAAAGAGGAAGGGGCTCAGGAGACCGGTTCCTTCCGGAAAAAGAGAAGCATACAGACCGGGCGGCTGTCCATGATAGTGGAGCAGCCGCCCGGTCTTTCATATCCTCCGGAGCCCGTCAGAAACAGGCAGGATCGGATTTTCTTTTGCGTTCCTTTTTCATAAGGAAGGGAAGAGCCCCCTTCAGTCTGTCGCTCACCAGGTGAGCCTGAGCCTGGCCGCTGGGTACCTGGTGGCCTCGATCATGGCCTGGATCCAGGGGCCGTAGTTGTAGTCCCTGAGGGCATCCAGCATCCGGTCATAGGCGGGATCGGATCTCAGTTCTTCGATATGGTCTGCCAGGGTGCCTTCCTTATTATAGGAAAGGAACCTGCGGAGGAGGGCCATGACCTCCAGCTTTCTCGTTCCCTTCAGTCCCTCCTCATCCAGGATCCCGGAAAAGACCAGCTCCATGCTGTCCGCGCTTTCCTGGTCCAGGCGGGCCAGGTCTTCTTCCAGAGACCTGTCATAGGTATGGAGGTCCATGGGGGAGGCGTAGTAGACCAGTCCGCTCCTGCCCGCGGCCAGATGCCCCATCAGATGGTTCCCGGAAAAGGGCATCCCGCTCAGGATCTCCCACAGGCCGTCCCTCTCCGTAATGTACTGGAAATGCATATGGCCGGTCAGGGCCAGCCGGACGCCTTTTTCTGTCAGAAGAGAGGCCGGGTCAGGATTCCGGATCAGATGGGAGGCGCTGTTCTTTTCTCCAAAGCCGTACAGAACGTTGTGATGGGAGAGGAAGATGACCGTATGCCCCTGATAAGCCTCCAGCTGGTCTTCCAGCCACTGCATGGACTCCGGAGAGAATTCCCCCTGGCCCCCGGGACGCATAGCGCTGTCGTCCATGGCCAGGAAGACCACGTCCTTAATGACGGCGGTGTAGCTTAAGGAGGACGGGTCCCTGTCGACCGGATCCAGGAGATCGAAATAGGTCTTCTCGAAGGCCGCGGCGTCCATCTGATCATAATCATGGTTTCCGGGAATCAGGATGATGGAAACCCCGGCTTCTCTGACCTTTTGCAGTTTGCCTGCCAGGGCCTCCGCGTCAGCCGGGTCCCCGCTGTTGGTGTTGTCGCCGGTCATGATCAGGACGTCCGGATGGAGGCCGATCACCTCCTCCGTCAGCGCGTCCGTGATCCGTTCCGCTTCCGCCAGGCCGGGGATCAGCAGGTGGTAGAGGGACTGGTCCTTCGTGAAATGCAGGTCGGAAATGATCACTGCCTTCAGGCTGCCTGGATCTGACCAGAGAGGGCCCTCTGACAGAGGCTGTTCCGCTTCCTCCTTCAGGAAAGCTTCCTGTTCTTCTCCTGGCCTGTCCTGCCCCCCTGTCAGACCACACCCCGCCGGCAGGCAGAGGAAGGAGAGGAGAAGAAGCATATACAGGGAATGTACGAGGCTTTTTTTCATGGCTTTCGGTCACTCTTTCACACTGCTTTATCAGGTGCATGTATAGTTCAGATTCTGCCGCCCCGGAGTTGAAGCCCGGATGGTCCGGAGCGGCGGTCCGGCCGGTCCTGTTTTTAGTATAAAGGACGGACAAAAGGCAGCATAGTCTTATCCTCAGGTCCATGGAGGCGGGTCTCCGGTTTAGCTTCGGGAATAAAAGAAAGGCCGGTTCGATTGCGGCAGCGGGCTTTGATGGGGTATGATTATAAAGGCTGCTCCGGAGCAGGGGCGGCCGGCTGCAGATTAAGGTCCATCACAGGAGGCGTCACATGAACTATGAAGAGACCAGAGTTGACCTGCGCGTTCCGGATCCCGGGAGAGCGGAGGAGAACAGGAGACTGGCTGAGCTGATATTCAGGCTGAACCATACCATGCCGGGGACGGAGGCCTACCAGCAGGCGCTGGACGACCTCTTCGGGGAGAACCTGGGAGAAGGGTCCTGCGTGGCAGCACCCATCCAGGGGACCTGCCTGAACAGGATCAAAATAGGAAGGAACGTTGTGATCAACGCCAATCTCCTTGCTATGGCCAGAGGCGGGATCACCATAGAGGATGATGTGCAGATCGCGGCCAATGTTCAGCTTCTGACCAACAACCACGATCCCTATGAGAGGCTGGTCCTGACCTGCAGGCCCATCCTGATCGGACGGAACGCATGGATCGGGGCCGGGGCCACGATCCTGCCGGGAATCCGGGTCGGCGCGCATGCCATTGTCGGTGCGGCTTCTGTGGTGACAAAGGATGTGCCCGACTATGCGGTCGTGGTCGGAAATCCCGCGAAGGTGGTGAAGACGCTGGATCCGGCGGGGTTCCGGGACGGAGAGAAAAGCGGAGACTGACAGAACAGGTCCTGCATCCCCTGGATGATCCCTGTCCGGCCGCAGTCCGCCGTGCGGTCAATACTTACTGCTCCGGCCTTTTGTCTTTTGAGGGAGGCGAATGGAAGGGATGAAACTGTGATAAAGGAGCCTTCTTTATAAGAAGCAGGGCAGCACAATAGACCGGCCGGATTTCACATACCTGTGAAACCGGCCGGTCCGTCATACTATCACATGGAACCGTGCTTTCCGGGAAAGAGGATCCTGTGAATCTTAAATATCGATCTTTTACTGCTTACTGCCAAATTGGCGCGCCTGAAGAAAGCCGGGATATGTCCGACGCGGAATCGATTGCTCCGAAGCGCCTGCAGAACAGCTGGATCCTGTCTCAGCTGTTTATGATGGAATTCACCAATTCCGGCTCTGTCTCACACAGAATCTCCACCAGGACTTTATGATCCAGATATTGTACTCCGTAGTCGCCGCGGTGAATCTTATCAGCCAGCCTGCTGCTGTAATAGATTTTCATAGCCAGCTCCAGAGATATTCCTTTTGTGCGCGCAAGGCAGGAAATGATCCGCTCCTCCAGATTCTCCTGATAGATCCGTTCCAGATTATCATCACTCATGGATCACACCTCCTTAGCAGACTGGAACACAAGCAGTTGGTCGATCGCTTTCTGTGAAATAAAAGCCAGCTGATCATAGGTCTGATAGACCCGGATTTCCTTCAGGGCCCGTTTCTTATCCCAGATTCCCATGTGGTACATATCGACGACCCGGAACACTTTATCGTCGGCGACCTTGCCGATGATCAGATCATATTCTTTATAAGCCATACTCCCGTCACGGCAGGCACAGACAAAATCGATCCATTCCATCAGATCATCGTTAAAGGTCTTTACAGATAGACCGCGGTAATTTTCCGACATATCATATTTGTTGACAACAGCGGTTTCTTTTCTGAACAGGTCCGCTTTTCGCCTAGCCCAGCGCTGTGCCTGCTCCAGGACTGTAGTCACATAAAATCCCCTTCCAAAGTCCAGTGGTCTGAACGAATGAAGGACATCCGGCTGCGTGATGATATCCAAAGAACCATGATAGACAATCATATGCTCGCACCTCTGACTCTGAGATATTCCATTATATCCTCAATAACAAAATCCGTGCTCTGAGTATGCAGAATATCATAATGCGGCACAAGATACCGGTCAATGCAGCCTGTACTCTGCAATAGGCGATAAACCTCCGAAGGCATCCTCTGCCATTTGTTCGCGCAGGCATGAATCATATATATAACAAATGAAAAAGACTCCTGATTCATTTTCCCACCTCTGTTATCAAACTGTTTTTTCTCCAGTTTCTGTACTTGCCTGTGGTCACACGCTTATCGATCGGACGTTCTGCATGAACAGGAATCAGCCACATGTTTCCGATTTTACCGGCTCCCTCAATTCTTCCTGCAGCGCACATTGCCTGCACCCTTCGAGGAGTTACGCCCCATTCTTCCGCTTTCTCCCTGATGCTTACGAATCCTCCAATCATATGGCAAGTCCTTCTCTCCGACAAAAACATATCCGTTGTCATCAGCTGCCTATAAAGCATATATTCAATTATAATTCTTGATTGCGAACTATGTCAAACCGTTTCATTCGTCATATGATTCGAATCATCACGGTATACAATTCGAAACTGCCTGAACAGAGATTGATGAAAACGGCCGGTTCCGCATAGGACCGCATTATACAGCGCTTACGGATTTTCATGAGTTTTTTCTTAGAGCATCTTCAGGCGGGGAACCGTTCTCAGAAAATGATTCAGATTCTCTTGAAGCAAAGAGCCGATATCGGGGAATGCCCGCCATAAAAGAGGAGAATCAAAGAAAAATATCAAAAACACTCAAAAGCGCCGGCGATTTCTCCCCAAACGAGTTGAGAAGAAAGGGCCGGCATGGTATAATTCTCTATTGCGCCGGACCCCTTTTAGAGGGGCACGAAAGGACACAAACGATAAAACTGAAATCGCTGAAGCCGGCATAAACACTGGATCATAAAGGAGACAACACATAAATGAAGCTTGGTATCGTAGGACTCCCCAATGTAGGAAAGAGCACCCTTTTCAATTCCCTGACCAAGGCCGGCGCGGACGCGGCCAACTATCCCTTCTGCACCATTGATCCCAACGTGGGCATCGTGCCCGTTCCGGATGAGAGGATCCGTCTCCTGGGAGAGATGTATCATACAAAGAAGGTGACCCCGGCCGTCATCGAGTTCGTGGACATCGCGGGCCTGGTCAAGGGCGCCTCCAAAGGAGAGGGCCTGGGCAACCAGTTCCTGGCCAACATCCGGGAAGTGGACGCCATTGTCCATGTGGTCCGCTGCTTTGAGGATGAGAACGTGGTCCATGTGGACGGGTCCGTCGATCCCCTCCGGGATATCGAGACCATCAACCTGGAGCTGATCTTCGCGGACCTGGAGGTCCTGGAGAGAAGGATCTCCAAGGTGACCCGGACCGCCAAGATGGATAAGGGAGCCGCTAAGGAGCTGGATCTTCTGAAGCGGCTGAAGGCCCACCTGGAGGAGGGGAATATGGCTTCCTCCCTGGAGGACCTGTCTGATACAGACAGGGAATATATGAAGGAGTATAACCTCCTGACCGATAAACCTGTCATCTACGCCGCCAACGTGACCGAGGACGACCTGGCCGATGACGCCGCCGGCAACGAAGGCGTGCAGAGGGTCCGGGCCTACGCGGCGGAGAACGGGAGCGAGGTCTTTGTGATCTGCGCCAAGATCGAGGCGGAGATCTCCGAACTGGACGAGGACGAGAAGGCCATGTTCCTGGAAGACCTGGGCCTTTCCGAATCCGGCCTGGAAAAGCTGATCCGGGCCAGCTACAGGACCCTGGGCCTGATGAGCTTTTTAACAGCCGGCGAGGATGAGTGCCGGGCCTGGACCATTAAGATCGGGACCAAGGCGCCCCAGGCGGCCGGCAAGATCCACTCGGATTTCGAGCGGGGCTTCATCAAGGCAGAGGTCGTCAATTACAAGGTCCTTCTGGAGGAAGGGTCCCTGGCCGCTGCCAGAGAAAAAGGCCTGGTCGGCATCGAGGGCAAGGACTATGTGGTCAGAGACGGAGACGTCATTCTTTTCCGCTTCAATGTCTGAGCCTGCAGACATGGCAAGAATGAACAAAGAGCTGTGGGTTTCACAGCTCTTTTTCTCTGCCCTTTAGGAAAGTTTTAGTTTTGTCTGAAAATTCCTGTGCTATGATAGTGTAGCATTCCTGCGGGGTATCGCCGGAATGACGGAAAACAGCGGTCTTTCGGGGCCGGAGACGGAGGTAAGGTACTATGAATCTCATGGACATCGAGTTCCCTAATCTGGGCATCTATCTGGAAAATGTTCCCAAATCCTTTTCCATCGGAGGCTTTTCCATCGCCCTCTACGGAATCATGATTGCCGTTGCCATGCTCTGCGGCCTGACCCTGGCGGCAGACCAGGCGAAGCGGTCAGGCATGGATCCGGAACTGATCTGGGACCTGTCCATCTGGCTCATGGTCTTTTCCATCCTGGGAGCCCGGATCTATTACGTGATCTTCATGTGGGACATGTATAAGAACGACCTTCTTCAGGTCTTCAACCTCCGGGGAGGCGGGCTGGCCATCTACGGCGGCGTCATCGCCGGCGTCCTGACCGTCATCGTTTTCTGCAGGAGGAGAAAGATCCCGTCTGTCAGGGTCCTGGACGCCTGCGTGCCGGGCCTGACTCTGGGCCAGATCATCGGCCGGTGGGGGAACTTTTTCAACCGGGAGGTCTTCGGCGGCTATACCGAGGGTCTCTTTGCCATGCGGATTCCCGCGGCCATGGTCCGGGAGTCCGACATCACGGAAGAACTGGCGGTCCATATGACCGACGGCTGCATCCAGGTCCATCCCACCTTCCTTTACGAAGGAATGTGGAACGCCTGCCTTCTGGTCTTCCTCCTTCTTTTCAGGAAGCATAAGAAGTTCGACGGCCAGCTCTTTCTGATCTACCTGGCGGGCTACGGCCTGGGCAGGGCCATGATCGAGATGATCCGGACGGACCAGCTCTATATCCCGGGGACCCATGTCCCCGTCAACATGGTCCTGGGCCTTTCCCTGTTCGCGGGCTCCACTCTGGTCCACCTCCTGATCCTTTCGAAGAGGAAGAAGAAGGCGGCCTGAGGACAGGAAAAAGGGAGGAGAGGACCTCCTCCGGTGGAGGAAAAGGGAAGCCGGGAGCGCCCCGGTGGAGCAAAGTGGAGGAAGAAGGAAGAGTTTTTGCCTGTTCGGGAAGGAAACAGGCCGATCTATCAGACAACTTTATACAGGGGTATTGAAAAAACGGTCCCGCAGGCGTAAGATAGTGGTTGCGAAGTGGTTGCAAAGTGCACTATTTTAGCAGTCAAGTGGAGGCCGCAGACATGTATCTGGGTGAATCCGATCATACGCTCGATTCGAAGGGGCGTCTGATCATCCCCTCCAGATTCCGGGAGGCGTTAGGTGAAAAAGTTTATATCACGCGCAGCCTGGATCATTGTCTGTGCATTTACGACACCGCAGCCTGGGAAGATTTCAGTTCCAGGCTTTCAGCCTTGCCCGTAAACGATCCGGAAGAGCGCAGGCTCGTCCGCTATCTGATGGGCGGAGCCTTTGAACTTGAGGTAGACAAACAGGGCCGTATTCTGATCCCCGCGAAGCTTCGCGAGAGCTTCGGCATCCAGAAGGAAGTGGTGCTGGCAGGCGTCGGCAGCCGCATCGAGCTCTGGAGCAGCGAAGAGTATTACAGCAGCACGATTACAGGCGAAGAGCTCAACGCCATTGCAATCAGAATGCAGAAGGAGGGACTGGTTTTCTGACCGCCTCCTTCCATAAGGAGAGACGGATGGAATTCAGACATGAACCGGTCCTGCTTAAGGAATGCATCGAAGGCCTTAAGATCATCCCGGACGGGATCTATGTGGACGGGACCCTGGGCGGGGGCGGCCATTCCAGCCATATCGCGGCGGCCCTTACTGAGGGAGGCCGGCTGATCGGCATCGACCAGGACAGGGACGCCCTGAAGGCGGCAGGAGAGAGACTGGCTCCCTTCGGGGACAGAGTCACCCTGGTCCACAGCAATTATGAACATACGAGAGAGGTCCTGGCGGATCTTGGCATCACCGGCATCAACGGGATGCTCCTGGACCTGGGGGTATCCTCCTACCAGCTGGACAATCCGGAAAGGGGCTTTTCCTATAATACGGACGCGCCTCTGGATATGCGGATGGACAGGGACAACGCCCTGACGGCCAGGGAGATCGTCAATACCTGGAGCCGGGCGGACCTGACCAGGATCCTGAAGGACTACGGCGAGGAGCGCTTCGCCTCCGCCATAGCCGGCAATATTGAAAAGGCCAGGCTCAGGACCCCCCTGGAGACCACCGGCCAGCTGGCCGAGATCGTCCGGGCGTCCATACCGAAGAAGATGCAGGTCCGGGGAGGCAATCCCTGCAAGAGGACCTTCCAGGCGATCCGGATCGCCTGCAACCGGGAGCTGGACGTCCTCCGGGACTCCATCGACGGCATCATAGACCTGCTGGAACCGGGCGGAAGGTTCTGCGTCATCACCTTCCATTCCCTGGAGGACAGGATCGTCAAGAACGCCTTCCGCAGATGCGAGAACCCTTGTATCTGCCCGCCGGAGTTTCCGGTCTGTACCTGCGGACGCAGGCCCAAAGGAAGGGTCCTGACCCGCAAGGCCATACTTCCTTCCCCGGAGGAGCTTTCGAGCAACAAACGGTCTGCCAGCGCCAAGCTCCGGATCTTTGAAAAGGCAGTCGAAGGGAGCGGGCAATGAGCGGAAACAGCAGCAGAAAAAAGAAGACCGGGGGACGCCCGGCCGGTGGCCGCAGTCAGATCCGGAAGACAAGGTCCGTGCGTTCGGCGGGGCCTGACCAGACAGTCCAGTTCTGGAGAGAGTCCAACACGCCTCTTTCCTCCAAGGACGTGGAGGAAAGGAAGCAGGCCAGGAAGGCCAGGAGCCGGGACGGCCATATGGGCGCCGGCTATATGCTGATCGCCCTGATCTTTGTGGCGGTCATTGCTACCGCTCTGATCGGTTATCTGAACCTGCAGGCGGAGATCACCTCCACCTCTACCAGGATCTCTGCCCTGGAATCTGAACTGGAGGAGCTCCGGTCGGCCAACGACGAGACCTACAATGAGATCAACGGCAGCATCGATCTGGAGGCCATCCGGGAATACGCCATCAATGAGCTTGGCATGCAGTACGCCGATGAGGACCAGATCGTTACCTATTCCGGAAGCACCAATGACTATGTGCATCAGGTTTCGGAAGTAGAACCCTGACAGACCGGAGAAAGCAGAGAATGAGCAAAAAGAAAAGAAAGAGAAGTACCAGGCCGGGGACCAGGCGCTTTACCCTGAGCATGCAGCGCAAGCTCATGGTCATGTTCGGGCTGATCGTAGCCGCCTTCCTGTTCCTGTCCGTCCGGATCTTCCTGATCAACCGGGACAACGGGACCGAATATACCATGCAGGTCCTGTCCCAGCAGTCCTATACCAACCGGACCATCCCCTACAGGAGGGGCAAGATCATGGACTGCAAGGGGACCGTTCTGGCGGACTCGACCCTGGTCTACAACGTGATCATAGACGCCAAGCAGATCCTGTCGGAGGACCGGTACCTGGAGCCCTCCCTGGACGCGGCTGAGACCCTGGGCCTCAACAAGGCACAGCTTCGGAAATTCATTCAGGAGAATGAATCCTCCCAGTACTACATCGCCAAAAAGAACGTGGCCTACCAGGAAAAGAAAGACTATGAAGCGTGGCTGGCAGAGGGCATCGAGCAGGAGAACAGCCTGGGCCTGAAGGACGAGAACGCCGTTTTCCGCAATGTGGTAGGCATCTGGTTCGAGCCCGGCTACATCCGGACCTATCCTTCCGGCGCCGCCTTCGCGGACCTGATCGGCTTTGCCAATACAGCCAATGTGGGATCCTTCGGCATAGAGGAATATTACAACGATATCCTGAACGGGACCGAGGGACGGACCTACGGCTACCTGGATGACAACCTCAACCTGGAGCAGACCACCATAGACGCCCAGAACGGCAGCAACCTGACCCTGACGGTGGATTCCAACATCCAGAACATCGTCATGAAGCACCTGAACAAGTTCGGGGAGAAATACAAGAACAAGGACCACAAGGGGAACGGGGCCAACAACATCGGCTGCATCATCCAGAACGTCCATACCGGCGAGATCCTGGCCATGGGATCCTATCCGGGCTTTGACCTGTCCGATCCCTATGACAAGGAAGCCCTGATCGGCATGCCGGTCCTATCCGACAAAGACGAGGCCACGGACAAATATCTGACAAAGAAGGATGTCGAGGCCCTGTCCGACAACGATCAGATCCGCTATTTCAACAGCCTCTGGCGAAACTACTGCATTTCCAGCCATTACGAGCCGGGCTCCACTGCCAAGACCTTCACCGTCGCGGCCGGCCTGGAGAGCGGCAGGGTCAAGGAGGACGACACCTTCCTCTGTGAAGGCTCCCTGACCGTGGGCGGATCCAGGATCCGCTGCCACAACGTCTACGGCGACGGGACCCTGACCGTGGGCGAAGCGGTGGAAAGGTCCTGCAACGTGGCCCTCATGAAGATGGCGGAGCAGCTGGGGAACGATGAGTTCACCAAGTATCAGAACGTATTCAACTTCGGCCTCAGGACCGGCATCGACCTGGCGGACGAGGCCAGGACCAGCGAATACCTCTATTCCGCGGCCTCCATGGGCGAGGCGGACCTGGCCACCAACTCCTTCGGCCAGAACTTTGAGGTCACCATGATCCAGATGATCACGGCCTTCAGCTCTGTCGTGAACGGCGGCATTTACTATGAGCCCCATGTAGTCTCCAGGATCACCAGCTCCGGCGGAGCCGTGATCTCCACCACGGAGCCCAGGGTCCTGAAAAAGACCGTTTCCGAGGAGACCAGCAAGAAGCTCAGGGAGTACCTGATCCAGGTCGTGGAGGGAGACAACGGCACCGGTAAGACGGCAAGGCCGGCCGGCTACCGGATCGGCGGCAAGACCGGCACGGCGGAGACCCTTCCCCGCGGCAACGGCGAATATGTCGTCTCCTTCATGGGATTTGCTCCTGCGGAGGATCCCCAGATCGCCATCTATGTGGTGGTGGACCGGCCCAATGTGGAAAAGGGAGAAAGGCAGGCGGACGCCAAGTTCGCCACCGGCATCGTCCGCAGCATCCTGACCGAGGTCCTTCCCTACATGAACATCTATATGACCCAGCCCCTTTCCGATGCTGAGAAAAAGGAACTGCAGGCCCTGGGACTGAAGGATACGACCTCCTACAGCCGGGACAAGTAAGCCTTCCCAACTATAAGAATTCGAGGAAACAGACAATATGATTTACAGAGAAGCGGACCTGTCCGCCCTGGTAATTCCCTTTATGATCGCCTTCGCCGTCACCCTGGTATCGGGCAGGTTCCTGATCCCCTTCCTGAGGCGGCTCAAGGCGGGCCAGACTGAAAGGACCGACGGTCCCCAGTCTCACCTGGCCAAGACCGGCACCCCCAATATGGGCGGCCTTATGTTCCTTCTGGGCCTGGCGGCAGCAGCCGCCTACTGCGCCATTCAGGCGGACAACCGGGAGGTGATCCCGGTCCTGATCCTGACCGCTGGCTTCGGCCTGGTCGGCTTCATCGACGACTACATCAAGGTCGTCCTGAAAAGGTCCATGGGACTCCGGGCCTGGCAGAAGATGATCCTCCAGATCCTGGTCAGCCTCGGCTTTGCCTGGTATGTCATGGAGATCAACAAGATCCCCCTTTCCATGAAGATCCCCTTTATGCCGGGCACCTTCCTGGATTTTGGCTTCTACGGTAATATGGCGGCCCTGGTCTTCATCGCCGTGGCCACCGTCAACGGAACCAACTTCACGGACGGAGTGGATGGTCTTTCCTCCTCCGTTACCGTGGCCGTTTCCCTCTTCCTGGTCCTGGCGGCCTGCCTGACCGGTTCGGCTTCAGCCCCTGCCGGGGCGGCCATGATCGGCGGCCTTCTGGCCTTCCTGGTCTACAACGCCTATCCGGCCAGGATCTTCATGGGAGACACTGGGTCCCTGGCCCTGGGCGGCTTCGTGGCCGGCATGGCCTACATGATGCAGCTGCCCCTCTTTATTCCCATCGTGGGATTCATCTACATGATCGAGGTCATCTCCGTCATGATCCAGGTCGTGTATTTCAAGGCCTCCAAGGGCAAACGGATCTTCCGGATGGCTCCCATCCACCATCATTTCGAGATGGGCGGCTGGTCCGAGGTCCGGGTAGTCGCAGTATTTACGATCGTGACCGTCCTCTTATGCGCGGCAGCGCTTCTGGGCGTCTGGTAAGGAAAGTCAGAATATGAAATTTACAGATAAGAAATTCCTGGTCGTTGGCTCCGGAAGGAGCGGCATCGGCGCCATGCACCTGCTCCACCAGCAGGGAGCCATTGCCCTCCTGGCAGACCAGTCCCCCAAGGCCAGTGTCCGGGGGATCCGGGACAGCTTCCTGGAAGAGGACAGAGAATACGGCCAGGTCATCGTGGGCGAGATCACGGCCGACAATGTGGGAGACCCCGAATACGTGGTCCTGTCCCCGGCCGTCCCTACGGACTCTCCCCTGGTCAGCGCCCTGCGGGAAAGACAGATCCCCATCTGGTCCGAGCTGGAGCTGGGCTATCAGTGTGAACAGGGCCTTCTCCTGGGCATTACCGGCACCAACGGCAAGACCACCACGACCACCCTTCTGGGCGAGATCATGAAGGCCGCCTATGACGCGGTCCATGTGGTGGGCAATATCGGCTACTCCTACGCGAGAGAGGCCATGGAGACCCGGCCGGATTCGGTCAGCGTCGCCGAGATCTCCAGCTTCCAGCTGGAAAGCATCGATTCTCTCCACCCCCATGTATCGGCCATCCTGAACATCACGCCTGACCACCTCTACCGCCATTACACCATGGACAACTATGAGGCGGCCAAGGAGATGATCACAAAGAACCAGACGGCAGATGACTTCTGCGTCCTCAACTACATGGACGAGCGGCTCCGCCGCTTCGGCCAGGGCGCCTGCCCGGCCAGGGTCATCTGGTTCTCCTCCGAGGAGGAGCCGGAGACCGGCTACTTCCAGGCCGGAGAGGAGATCTTATGCAGGCTGGAAAAGGGACAGGATCCCATTCGCCTTATGAATATCCACGACATGCGCCTGGTGGGCAGGTGCAACGTGGAGAATGTCATGGCTGCCATCGCCATGGCCCACGCGGCGGGCCTGTCCTTTGAGACCATCCTGAAGGTGGTCAGGGACTTCCCTCCCGTCCCCCACAGGATCGAGTTCATCGCCGAAAAGAACGGCGTTTCCTATTACAACGACTCCAAGGCCACCAATCCGGACGCGGCCATCCAGGGCATCCGTGCCATGGAGAGACCTACGGTCCTGATCGGAGGCGGCTACGATAAGAAGAATACCTTTGACGAATGGATCGAGGCCTTTGACGGCAAGGTCAAGGCTCTGGTCCTGGTAGGAGAGACGGCCCAGGCCATCGCGGACTGCGCCAGAGCCCACGGCTTTGACAGGATCCACTTCTGCGGGACCTTTGAAGAATGCATGCGCCTGTGCACCTCCCTGGCGGAGCCCGGGGACAGCGTCCTCCTTTCACCTGCCTGCGCCAGCTGGGGCATGTTCGACAACTTTGAGCAGCGGGGCGATGTCTTCCGAAGCTATGTCCTCGGCCTGGCTGACGGCCAGTAAGGAAGGACGACTATGCCGGCGATTTTCAGGCGGCCGGAAAAGGCCGCGGACGGGGCCAAAAAGAAGAGACCGGAGCGGTACGTGGATTATCTTCTGATCCTGATCATCCTGACCCTCCTGGCCTTTGGCCTGATCGTCCTGTATTCCACTACCTCCTACACCGCCACCGTCAAGCAGGGAGATCCCGCCTTCTATCTGAGAAAGCAGTTCCTGTTCACGGTCCTGGGGCTCTTTGCCATGCTGGTGGCAGCCCTGATCCCCTATTCCATCTGGCGCTATTTCGGGCCCTATATTTACGTATTGTCCCTGATGCTGGTCTTCCTGACCATCCCCTTCGGCTCGACCGCCAACGGCGCCACCAGGTGGCTCTACTTTCATGGGATCTCCATCCAGCCCTCCGAGATCGCCAAGCTGGGCCTGATCATGTTCGGAGCCTATATTGTTGAACGGATCGGCCGGTCCATCCGGACCCTTCCGGGCTTTATCGGCCCCCTGTTTCCGGCAGCCCTGGCCGCCGGCCTTCTCTGGAAGATCACGGACAACCTGAGCTCGGCCATCATCGTCATGGCCATCGTTTTCGGGATCCTCTTTGTGGCCTGTCCGGATTACAAGCGCTTTATCGCTCTCGCCGTAGCGGGCGTGGCCGGCGCGGCCGGCGTGGTCTGGCTCATAGTCAGGAACGCGGCGAATACCGGCAGCACCGGTATGGGCTTCCGGGGAGAGAGGATCCTGGCCTGGCTGGATCCGCAGGCATACGCCTCCGGCAGAGGCTATCAGACCCTGCAGGCCCTCTACGCCATCGGCTCGGGCGGCCTCTTCGGCAAGGGACTGGGCCAGAGCCTGCAGAAGCTGGGACACGTCCCGGAGCTGCAGAACGACATGATCTTTTCCATCATCTGCGAGGAGCTGGGCTTCTTCGGCGCCATCGCCGTCATGCTCATGTACCTGCTCCTGATCTGGAGATGCGTGGTCATCGCTTCCAACGCGGATGATCTTTACGGAGCCCTCCTGGTGGTGGGCGTCATGACCCAGATTTCCGTCCAGGTCATCCTGAACATCGCTGTTGTGACCAACAGCATCCCCAATACGGGCGTTTCCCTTCCCTTCATCAGCTACGGCGGTTCCTCCGTCGTGATCCTGCTGGCGGAGATCGGGATCGTACTAAGTGTAGCCCGGGGCCTGCCCCGTAAAAAACAGTAACCATTCACAGACTCCAAACCGCATCGGCGCCCTGCGGGGGCCGGCGTAGAGAGAGGCAGCCATGACAAGAGACAACGAATTAAAGGACTTCATCTTTCTGGATTCTCTGGGACCTGAACCTGTATCCGCCCCCCGGGCGGCAGGCCGCCGGGCCTTCGGAGGATACGCGGACACGGAGGCTCAGGAGGAGCAGGTTCCCCTTCTGACCACCAGAAACCTTGTCCTGGCCCTTCTCCTCGCCCTTGTGGTGACGGCAGCCCTGATCCTGACCTTCTTCCGGGCGCAAGAGGTCCACGTGATCGGCAATACCATCTATACCAACGACGAGATGGAATCCTATGTGGAATCCGGCCGGATCGGAGACAATACCTTCCTCCTTTCCCTGGCCTATCATGACCGCAGGGTCAGGGACCTTCCCTTCGTGGAATCGGTCCAGGTGACCATGCTGAGCCCCACCGAGATCAATGTCATCGTGCATGAAAAGGAACTGGTCGGCTACATTCCTTTTCAGGATGATAATATCTACATCAACAGTGAAGGGGTCGTTATGGAACGATCCGCCAAGACCATCTACGGCGTGCCCTGTGTCAGCGGCGTTGAATTCGCCGACGCTTCCGCGGGAGAGAGGCTGGAGACCCGGTCAGAGGCAGGTTTCCGGACCATCCTGCACGCTCTCAACACCCTCCGCAAATATGACGTCAGTGTCAGCAAGGTTTCCATCAATGAAAACGGCAGTGTCACCGCGGATTACGGTGATGTCCAGATCATCCTGGGGACCAATTCCGGCTACGACCTCAAAGTCGTTAAAATCCGCAATCTGATGAATGAATTGGACGGAAGGAGCGGAATTATCAACTTAACGACACTCACGTCAGATACAAAAGAGGTCTTTCTTCAGAAAAAATTCTGAAAAAAGCAATTGATTATTTGGATATTCGATTGTAATATTAAAACCGTTCAATATCTTTGACGGTTCCGGATCGCGCCGGAATTCGAAATTCAGAATAATATCATTTTAAGGAGGGAACTTATCGTGCTTGAGATCAAGACCAACGATGCAGAACCCGCTTGCAAGATCAAGGTTGTAGGCGTAGGCGGGGCCGGCAACAATGCGGTCAACCGTATGGTGGACGTAGATGTTACAGATGTAGAATTCATCGGTGTGAACACCGATGTACAGGCACTTACCTATTGCAGAGCTCCCAAGCTTCTGCAGATCGGTGAGAAGCTGACCAAGGGACTGGGCGCCGGCGCGCAGCCTGAGGTCGGCATGAAGGCAGCCGAAGAGAGCGCGGATGAAATCTCCGAAGCCCTCAAGGGCGCGGACATGGTCTTCGTTACCTGCGGCATGGGCGGCGGTACCGGGACCGGCGCGGCTCCCATTGTTTCCAGGATCGCCAAGGAAATGGGCATCCTGACCGTGGGCGTTGTGACCAAGCCTTTCACTTTTGAAGGCGGCAAGCGTATGAAGAACGCTCTGGCCGGCATTGAGAACATTAAGGAAAACGTAGATACCCTGATCGTGATCCCCAATGACAAGCTCCTGCAGATCATGGACAGAAGGACCACCTTCCCCGAAGCTCTGAAGAAGGCTGACGAAGTCCTGCAGCAGGCAGTCCAGGGTATTACAGACCTGATCAACCAGCCCGCCATCATCAACCTGGACTTCGCGGATGTCCAGACCGTTATGCGCGACAAGGGCGTAGCCCACATCGGCATCGGCTACGGCAGCGGCGAGACCAAGGCGATCGACGCGGTCAAGATGGCAGTCGAGAGCCCTCTGCTGGAGACCTCCGTCACCGGCGCTACCGATGTCATCATCAACATCTCCGGCGACATCTCCCTGACCGACGCTTCCGAGGCGGTCGGCTATGTCCAGGACCAGGTCGGCGAAGATATCAACATCATCTTCGGCGCCATGTATGATGAGTCCAACCAGGATGCCTGCAATGTGACCGTGATCGCCACCGGCATCGGGTCCAAGGCAGCTTCCGAACCCGCGGCTCCCATCTACGGCGGCGGCAGCTCCCCTTACGGCAGCACCCTCAAGGAAGGCTTCCGTTCCCAGATGTCCAAGGGCGGCGCCAGCGCTCCCAGGACCGGTTCCTCCGGTGTCAGGCCCCAGAGCCTGGATGTTCCCTCCTTCCTGAGAAAGGACGGAAGAAGATAATCTGATCGGATCCATCCTTAAAAATGAGATGATACTTTGAAAAGGTCCTCTGCTGATCCCGGCAGAGGACCTTTTTTTCGTGGCGGTCAGGGATTCGGTCAGCGGGAATTCCGAGGCTGGAGGGAGCCTTCCCTGTGACCGGGGACCCCGGAAGAGAAGGCTTCCGGCCCGGCAAGGGAGGGAAGGAGAGGGGAACCGGGACAAAAAAGCTGGTCCTGCAGGGCTGGAAAACCGGAAGAAAACTAAGAAATCGAATTGCGCATGAACATGTCGGAACTGAAACGATATGATATAAGACTGATATATTGACTGACTGAGTCGGTCAAAGTTTTGTTTCTTCTGAATTGGCCTGTATTTGCCAAAATAAGAGGATTTTGTTTCCGGACTATCAAGATATCGGGAATGGGTCCAAAAAGGGCTGGATGGGCCTTCTGCGCGTCCATGCCGGCCCTCTCTGAAGACCGGCCCTCCCGGACTCAGGATCGCCTGTCACAGGGCCTGTTTTTCCTTTTTTCTGGTCCTGAATTGTTGCTTTTCATGCCCGTTGCCTTTATCATGTAGCATGCTACATGTGTTTTTTCCATTCGTCATTAAGATGTAAGGATACAGGATTCCCCTATGGTCAGATTCAGCGTCAGAAAACCCTTTACCATCCTGGTCGCCGTCATCGCCGTCATCGTCCTCGGCTTCGTTTCGGTCACCCGGATGCAGACAGATCTTCTGCCCGATATTTCCCTTCCCTTCCTCATGGTGCTCACTCCCTATCCGGGCGCCAGCCCCGAGAAGGTGGAGAAGGAGGTCACGGAGCCCATGGAAAGGGCCCTGGGCACCATTGCCAACGTGGAGAACGTCAATTCCGTCTCCTCCGAGAACTATTCCATGGTCCAGCTGGAATTTGCCGACGGCACCAACATGGATTCCGCCATGGTCAAGATCTCCAGCGCCGTGGACCAGACCTCCGGGTCCCTGCCCGATTCCGTCGGGACCCCCAGCATCCTGGAGATCTCCATGGACATGATCGCCACCATGTATGTGGGCATCGAGCGGGAGGGCTATGACATCTACCAGCTCTCCGACTACGTGGAACGGGACGTCATTCCCTATATCGAGCGCGTGAACGGGATCGCTTCGGTGACGGACATCGGCATCGTGGACCGGACCGTCCAGGTGGAGCTCAACAAGGACAAGATCGACAGCCTCAACGGCCGGGTACAGAGAGAGGCCCGCCAGCAGCTGGACGACGCCCAGAGGAAGCTGGACGACGCCCTGGCCCAGGTGGAGAGCGGACAGGACCAGCTCCAGGACCGCCAGTCCTCCTTCGGGGCCACTATGGCCTCCGGCATCTTCAGCCAGCTGGACAAGCCGGTGGCGGACGCCACGAGCGCCATGAAGGGACAGATCTCCTCTCTGATCGACAGGATCAAGGGGGTCCAGTCCACCCTGGACAAGGTGGACCAGGCCGCCCAGGAGGCCAGGAATGCCCTGGACACGGCCCAGGCGGCCTATGACGAGGCCAAAAGCAACGTGGAGACCGCCCAGGCGGCCCTGACGAAGGCCCAGGCGGACTACAACGCCGCCGTGCAGGCCCTGGCGGACGCGGGAGAGGACGCGACCGAGGAGGTCCTGGCCGGCCTCCAGGAAGCCCTGGACCTGGCGGAACAGGCCCTGAACGACGCCAGCACCGACCTGGACAAGGCCAGCGAAGACCTGCAGAAGGCGGCCCAGGCCCTGTCCGACGCCGCGGGCCGGGCTTCCGCCGCCATCGATTCGGCCGACATCCGGACCCGGCTGAACGACATCGTCACAGGCCTGAACCAGACTCTTTCGACCCTGAATACCAGCTCTCTGACATCCCTGCTCCAGGCCGTTACGAAGCTCAGCCAGTACATGCCCCAGATCCAGGCCCTGATGAATACGGTCTCCGCCATGGATACCTCCGGACAGACGGGCCCCTCCGTGGACGCCGTCATCGGAGCCATGGAGGGCGTATCCGCCTCCATGGACCGGGTCCCGGACATCGTGAACGGCATGGAGAAGCTCTACGGGGGCCTGACCCAGGCCCAGCTGTCCGCCGCGGTGGGCTTTTCCACGGCCGCGGGCCAGCTCATGGACGCCCAGAACCAGCTCAAGAACGCCCAGACCCAGCTGGAGGCCTCCAGGGAACAGGTCCTGAAGACCGCCAACCTGGACGCCCTCCTGAACCTGAATACCCTTTCCGGCATGATCTACGCCCAGAACTTTGCCATGCCGGCCGGCTATATCGACGATAAGAACGACCAGTCCTGGCTCCTGAAGGTGGGCGACGCCTATGACGATTCCGAGGATATCGCGGGGGCCCTCCTGTGCGACGTGGATCCCATCGGGACGGTCCGGCTCATGGACGTGGCCGATGTGACGGTCATTGACAACGCCGGGGACATGTACGCGAAGCTCAACGGCCACGACGCCATCCTCCTGTCCATCTACAAGTCCTCGGCCGCCGGCACCAACGCCGTTTCCAGAGACGCGGCCGCCGCCATCGCCGAGCTGGAGGAGCGGGACGAGGGCCTCCATGTGGTCACCCTGATGGACCAGGGCGAATACATCACCATGATCGTCAGCGATATCTTCCGCAGCATGATCCTGGGCGCCCTCCTGGCCATCCTGATCCTGGCCCTTTTCCTCAAGGACTGGAAGCCTACGGTCCTGGTAGGCCTGGGCATCCCCCTTTCCGTCCTCCTGGCCCTGGTCCTGATGTATTTCTCGGACCTGTCCCTCAACATGATGACCCTGTCGGGCCTGTCCCTGGGCATCGGCATGCTGGTGGACAACTCCATCGTCGTCATGGAGAACATCTTCCGTCTGCGCGGACGGGGCCTCCCGGCCCCCAGGGCCGCGGTCCAGGGCGCGAAGCAGGTGGCGGGCGCCATCATCGCCTCGACCCTGACTACGGTCTGCGTCTTCCTGCCCATGGTCTTTACCAGCGGCACGGTCCGGGAGCTCCTGGTCCCCATGGCCCTGTCCATTTCCTTCTGTCTGCTGGCTTCCCTGCTGGTGGCCATGACGGTCATCCCGGCCGCCGGCTCCACCATCCTCAGGAATACGGAGCCAAAACGGAACCGGTTCATGGAGCGGGTCCAGGAACGCTATGACCCCTTCCTCCGCTGGTGCCTCCGCCACAAGCTGGCGACCCTGGCGGCGGCCATCGTCCTCCTGGTCATCTCCATCATCCGGCTGGTGACCATGGGCATCGTCATCCTGCCCGAAATGAACGGTGACGATATCCAGGTCACCATCACGACTCCCGAGGAATGCACCCGGGAGGAGTCCTATGCCATCGTCGACCAGGTCACGGAAGCCGTGGCCTCCGTGGAGGGCGTCCGGGACGTGGGCACCATGAGCTCCGGGGCGACCCTGGGCCTTCTGACCAGCCTGGGAGGGGATTCGGACGCCTACGGCAGCTACCTCTGCTACGTGACGCCGGAGGAAGGCGTGGACTTTTCCTCCCGGATGGCGGAAATGTGCGATGAGATCATGGCCGCCACGGAGGGGCTGGGCGCCGAGGTCTCAGCCTCCACGGGCGGCATGTCCGACATGAGCGCCCTGGTGGGCCAGGGCCTGACCATCAACATCTACGGGGCCAGCACCGAAAGACTGGAGGAGATCCGGTCCGACGTGGCCGCCATCGTCTCCCAGGTGGAGGGCTTCGGGGAGGTGGACACCGGCGAGGATGAGAAGGAGCAGGCCCTCCATCTCTATATCGACAAGGACAAGGCCATGTCCTGCGGCCTGACCGTGGCCCAGATCTACGGCCAGATCGCGGGCAGGATCTCCACCAGGGTCACCTCCACCACCATCACCAGCGGGGACGTCCAGCTGGAGGTGGTCATCCTGGATGAGACCGATCCCCTGACGGTGGAGAACCTCATGGACATGGAATTCGATTCCGCCTCTATGACCGCCGCCGCCCAGGGAGGCGCCGCCCAGGGAGGCGCCGCCTCCTCCGGCGATATGGCCTCCATGGCCGCCATGCTGGGCTCTGACGCGGAGGATGATAAAGAGGAGGACAAGGAGGACACCGTCCATACCCTCAGCGAGTTCGCCGTCCTGGAGGTGACGGATTCCCTTTCCTCCATCAACCGCAGGAACCTGACCGGCTACCTGACCCTGACGGCCGAGACCCTGGAGGGCTACAACACCGCCCTCCTGTCCAGGGACCTCCAGAGGAGGCTGGACGAATACCAGGCCCCCATGGGCTATACCGTGGAGATCGAGGGCGAGACCAGCCAGGTCAATGACATGGTCCGCCAGATGGGCGAGCTGATGGCCCTGGCCCTGCTCTTCATCTACCTGGTCATGGTGGCCCAGTTCCAGAGCCTCCTGTCCCCCTTCATCGTCCTCTTCACCATTCCCCTGGCCTTCACCGGGGGCATGCTGGGACTGATCCTGGCCGGGCAGCAGCTGTCCATGATGTCCCTGATGGGCTTCCTGATCCTCATGGGCACCGTCGTCAACAACGGCATCGTCTTCGTGGACTACGCCAACCAGCTCAGGCAGGGCGGCATGGAACGGGAAGACGCCCTGGTCTATACGGGCCGGACCCGCATGCGGCCCATCCTGATGACGGCCCTGACCACCATCCTGGCCATGTCCGGCCTGATCTTCGGCAGCGGCATGGGCTCCCAGATGGGAAGCGGCATGGCCATCGTCATCGCGGCCGGCCTGATCTACGGGACCCTGATGACCCTGGTCATCATTCCCGTCATGTACGACATCTTTTACAGGCGTCCGCCCCTCAACGTGGATGTGGGCGACGACCTGGACGAGGCGCCCGACGACGCCGCCCAGTTCATGGAAGAGCTGCGCGCCCGCGGAGAAGGCGCCGGCCCCGCCTGAACAGGCATATGAGAGCCCCTGCCGGCCTCCTGGGAGATCAGGTCCGGCAGGGGCTCTTTCTCTGCCCGGAAAGGGCCCCGCCGTGGTATACTGGAACCAGGACCAGACAGATATGCCCGCCGGCGGCGCCGGACACCAGGGCGCCGGAAAGGATGGATCATGGATACAGGAAGAACAGCAGATATCTGCGTCGTATGGAAGGGAGAAGAGCCCGGGGAAGCTGTGCTCCTTCTTGAGACCTGCCGGGAAAGGGGCGCGGCCTGCCTGCAGGGCGAGGCCGACGACTTTGAGAAGGCCCCGGACTCCCGGGTCCTGGTCGTCTGCCTTTCCGCTCCGGAGCAGGCGGCCGACGAGGCGGTCCTGGGCCTTTCCGAGGGCTTTTACCAGGACTGGCTGTCCGGGAAAAAGGACCGGAAAAAGGCGGCCATGGCCGTCCTCCTGTGCTCCAGCATGGAGCAGGAAGCCCTGCAGGGGAGGCTGGCCCGCTGCCGGGTCTACCGGGACCAGGCCCAGCTGGCGGACTGGATCCTGACCCGGACCGGCGTCATCCGGTCCGGGACCAGGGAAAAGCCCATGGGCGGAGAGACCAGCAAGGCCCTCATGGCCCTGCAGAAGGGCTACGTGGTCGGGGACCGCTATGAGCTGGACAGGCCCATCCAGGTCTCCCGGGGCGTCCGGGTCTTTACCGGAAGGAGCCTGAAATCCGGCAAGCCCAGGATCATCAAGGCAGTGGACAGGGATTCCTTCCACAGGCAGTTCTATACGGTCCTGTCCATTACCAGGGAGATCCGGGAGGAGGAGATCCCGGTCCAGCGGGTCCTCAAGATCATGGAGCAGGACGGCCTGGTCTTTGTGTCCGAGAACTTTTTCGAGGGCCAGAGCCTCCAGCAGATCCTCAACAGCTCCGGGTCCAGGCCGGAGAGGCAGGCGGCCCAGTGGATGGTCCAGCTCTGCGATATCGCGGCGGCCCTCCATGAGATGGAAAAGCCGGTCATCTTCCGGGACATCAAGCCTGACAACGTCATCCTCAGGGGAGGCAGGCAGATCTGCCTGATCGATCCCGAGGCCATGCGGCTCTATACGGAGGGGGCCGGAGGGGACGAGCTCCTCTTCATGACCGAGGGCTTCGCCGCCCCCGAACAGTACGGAGGCTTCGGGCAGACGGACGAAAGGACCGACGTATACGGGATCGGGGCCACCCTCTTTTCCCTGGTCACGGGCCACGCCAACCCCGCCGACGAGCCCCATCCCGGCGATTACCTGACCATGCTGAGCCCCGGCATGCGCCACATCATTGAAAAGGCCATGGAAAGGGATCCGGAAAAGCGCTACCAGACCTGCCGGGCCATGAGGAGCGACCTTGCCGATGTCCGGGCCCTTTCGGCCGCCATCCGCCGCAGCCGGGGCCGCAGGACCCTGAACCGGTTCCTGGGCCTGCTCGGGGCGGAGAAAAAGGAAAGATAAACAAGATGATCGAAGAAAAGGATTTCTACAGCCTGCTGTTCTATGAATACGGAGAAGCCTATCTGGGGAGCGCGGACGGCATGCGGTTCCGCCTGGCCAGGGAGCCTCTGGAGAACGTCCATTACACGCCCCCGGACAAGCGGGGAGAGGCCTGCCTGAGGGCCAGCGTCTGGAGGGGGCCCCTGGCCTATGCCAGGACCCCGGAAGAGGAGATCACCAGCCGGGACTTCCCCTTTACGGAGGAGGGCCTTTCCCTGGCGGCCGCCTGGATCGAAGAGATGCGGGCCCGGCAGGAAGGCTGCTGATACGGGAGGGAGCTTCTTGAACAGAAAACACGCGCTCCCGGCCTTCCCGCCCGGCCATCCGGCCGCCTGGTCCGCCGGGATCCTCATGGGCCTTGCCGCCCTGGGCCTCCACTTCCTGGCCCTTAGGCCCGGCTTTGCCGCCGCCTGGTCCGCCAGGGCCAATCCCATCCTGACGGGGACCCTGGGGAGGCTGTCCGGCCTTTTCCCCTTTTCCCTGGCAGAGGTCCTTGTGGCCGCGGGCCTTTTCCTCCTGCTTGCCTTCTGGCCGGCCTTTCTGCTGGCAGGAGAGAGGCGGACGGGGCTCCTGAAGGGGGCGGCCGCCTTCCTGGTCTTTCTGACAGGCCTCATGGGCCTGCTGTTTGTCCTCAATGAGGACATCTATTTCAAAAAGCCCTCCTTCGCGGAGACCTATGACCTGGCGGAGGGAGACTATACCAACGGACAGCTGGAGGCCGCCTGCCGCTATCTGGCGGGAGAGATCAACCGGACGGCCCCTCTCCAGCACCGGGACCCCGACGGGATCATGGCCCCCGGGGCCAACCTGGAGGACAGGATCCGGGGGGCCGTTTCAGACCTGGGGACCTGGTATCCGGACTTCAGGGGATATATGCCCAGGCCCAAGGGGGTCCTCTGCTCCTTTGTCCTCTCGGCCATGGACTTCACGGGGATCTACAGCATCTTTACCGTGGAGGCCAACTACAACCGGGAGATGCCGGGCTACAACCTTCCCTTCACCATGGCCCATGAGCTGTCCCATCTCAAGGGGATCATGTCGGAGAAGGAGGCCAACTATATCGGCTACCTGGCCTGCATCCGGTCCGACCAGGCCGATCTCCGCTACAGCGGGGCCATGCTGGGCTGGATCTACTGCGGGAACGAGCTCTATAAGAGGGACCGGGAGGCCTGGAAGGCCATCTCGGGGACCATCTGCCCCGAGGCCGCCCTGGACCTGGCCTTCAATTCGGACTTCTGGAAGGCCCGCGAGGGGAAGGTCTCGGAAACGGCCGACAGGATCAACGACACCTACCTCAAGGCGGAGGGCCTTCAGACCGGCACGGCCTCCTACGACCTTGTCACGGACCTGATCGTGGCTTATGAGACGGGGGGCAAGCTCCTTCTCCAGTGAGGTTTGACGGATAAAACCAATGGATGTATGCTGAATGGGCAGGCCCCGGTGGGCCTGCCCATTATCACAGAAAAGGCAACAGAAAGGGTACAAGAAGACTATGAGCGCCAATGTATATCAGAAGAGGATCCAAAGCCTCCGGGACCAGATGCGGGCGGAGGGCATGGACGCCTACCTGATCCTGACCGACGATTTCCACGCCTCCGAGTATGTGGGAGACTTTTTCAAGTGCAGAGAATATCTGAGCGGCTTCGACGGGTCCGCCGGGACCCTCCTGGTCACCCTTAAGGAGGCCCTCCTCTGGACCGACGGCCGCTACTTCCTCCAGGCGGCGGACCAGCTGGAGGGGACCGGGATCGCCCTCATGAAGATGGGAGAGAAGGGAGTCCCCTCTGTGTCCGCCTGGCTGGCTTCTTCCCTGAAGGAGGGAGATGTCCTTGGCTTTGACGGCAGGACCGTGGGCTGCGCCTATGGAGAAAATCTGGAAAAGGCGCTCTCTTCCAAAGGGATCGTCCTGAAGGGAGACCTGGACCTGGTGGGCAGGATCTGGGAGGACAGGCCTCCCCTGCCGGAGCGGCCCGCCTGGATCCTGGACGAGAAATACGCGGGCTGCTCTGTCTCCGGCAAGCTGGCCGCCCTCCGGGCCCACATGGAAAAGGGCGGGGCGGACGCCTGCCTGGCCGCCGCCCTGGATGAGACGGGCTGGCTCTTCAACCTCCGGGGAGACGACATAGACTTTAACCCTGTGCCCCTGGCCTATGCCCTGGTCTTTATGGACAGGGCCGTCCTCTACATGGCCCCGGGGGCCCTGAAGGCCGAAGACAGGGCCTTCTATGAGGGCCTGGGGATCACCATCCGGCCCTACCTGGAGATCTTCGGGGACCTGAAGGCCCTGGAGGCGGGGACCCGGCTCATGCTGGACAGGGAGACCTGCAGCATGGCCCTCAGGGGCGCCCTGCCCGGAGACGTGCAGGTCCTGTCCGCCGGCCGCTTCATCCAGAAACAGAAGGGGATCAAGAACGAGACGGAAATGCAGGGAGAACGGACCGCCCACATCCAGGACGCGGCGGCCGTCATCGGGATCCTGGCCTGGCTGGACGAGGTCCGGGACAGTGAGGACTTTAAGGCTGGAAGGATCACTGAGCTGACCGTGGCCGAAAAGCTCCTTGCCCTCCGGAAGGCCAGACCGGACTTTGTCGGGGAGTCCTTTGCCCCCATCATCGCCTCCGGTCCCCACGGGGCCATCGTCCACTATGAGCCCACCAAGGAGACGGACATCCCCATCCAGGACAATACCTTCCTCCTCATGGATACGGGCGGCCATTATCTTCAGGGCACCACGGACATCACCAGGACCGTGGTCATGGGGACCCCCACAAGAAAGATGCAGGAATACTATACGGCCGTCCTCAGGGGCCACCTGGACCTGGGATCCGCCGTCTTCAAAAGAGGCACCAACGGCTACCGGCTGGACCTCCTGGCCCGGATGCCCCTCTGGAAGCTGGGCCTGGACTTCAACCACGGGACCGGCCACGGGGTCGGCTTCCTGATGAACGTCCATGAGGGCCCCCAGAGGATCTCCTCCGCCCCCAACGACGTGGCCTTCGAGCCCGGCATGCTGACCAGCGATGAGCCCGGCGTCTACCTGACAGGAGAGTTCGGGATCCGGATCGAGAACCTCATGCTCTGCCGGGAGGCCTTTACCGGCCCGATGGGAGACTTCCTCCGCTTTGAGATGATCACCATGGTCCCCTATGACCGCAGGGCCATCCTGCCCGAGCTCCTGACGGATGAGGAGCTCTCCGCCCTCAACGACTACCACCGCCAGGTCATCGGGAACGTGTCCCATCTCCTGTCGGAGAAGGAAAGGGCCTGGCTGATGAAGGCGGCAGCCCCCATCACCAGAGACTGACAGGGAAAAGACAGTCCGGACAGGATCCGGAAAAGGAAGAGCCGGCCGGCCGCAGCTTTGTCCTGCGGCCGGCCGGCTCCTGTCTGATCCTCTTTTTTTCAGCAGGGCCTCAGTTGAAGGTCCAGGGCTGGGCATAGGCGTCTGTGCCGTAGGCGCAGCCGTTTCCGTACCTGACGGTCACGTAGAGGGTCCTGCCGGGCTCCGCCAGCTTTACATAGCAGACCCCGTCCTCCGGGTATTCCACATCCGGCGCGTCCAGATGCTCCAGGATCTCTTCTTCCGTAACGGGACGCTCCGTGCCGTCCGGCCCGATGGCGACGCCGCCCCCGCTCTGCTGCCTGCTTTCTCCGTTCCCGTCCTCATAGGTCAGGGTATAGCTGCCCTCCCGGATCTCCATGACCGCTTCGGTCCGGTCTCCGCGGATCCAGATCTGGAGC
>CAMOUD010000002.1 GCA_946626215.1 uncultured Lachnospiraceae bacterium | reverse complement strand
CGCACGTCCGGATCTGTGAGGGGGAGGGGGAGTAATCCTCCTCTCTACTCGACCTTTCAGGATCATTCAGATTTCGGATTCCGCCTCGATCAGGGCCCTGGCGCATTCCGTGTCCGTGACCAGGATATTGACATAGCCGCCCCGGATGGCGGCCCGGATGGCAGCGGCCTTTTCCCTGCCGGCGGCGATGCAGATCTTTTTGGGGACAAGGCGGAGCTTTTCCAGAGGGAGGCCGGCGACCCGGCTGTTGAAGTCCCGGAAAGGGCTGCCGTCTCCCTCGGCATTGAAGTATTGAAGAGAGATATCGCCTACCATGCCCCGTTCTGTCATGGCCCGGATCTCATCCCGGGTGGTATAGCCCGCCTTTTCCATGGTGGAGAGGGAGGTGGAATCGGGCGTTCCGATTCCCATGATGGCGGCGTCCAGGCGGTCATAGGAGGCCAGGATCTCCCGGTTGGCCTGCTCCTGCATGAAGCTCTGCATCAGGGCGGCATCGGAGAAGACGGCGGGGGAGAAGAATTCCATGTACCGGCCCCCGAACATATCGGCAAAGCCCCTCGCGATCTGGTTGGAATGGATGGCTTCCGTGCTCTGGCCTGTCAGGCTGACGCCTCCGACCATGGGGATGAAGGTGCAGCCGATCCTGCCGGCGTTCTGGTGGGAGCCCGCGTAGATGCTCATGAGGGTGTGGCCCATGGAGACGCCTACATAGTCCGTTTCCCTGAGCTCGGCCTCCAGAAGGCTGATCAGGGAGGTCCTGAGGACAGAGACCTGGTCGGCTCCGCCCAGAGAAGCTTCCCCGTCGATGACGACGGCTTCCGCGAGGCCGCAGAGCCGGATCAGGGATTCTTCCAGGCGGCTGCTGCCCAACTGCCCGGGAGAGATCACCCGGATCTGCACATAGCCCCTTTCCTGCCCGGCCCGGATCATCCGGGAGACGGAAACGCGGGAGACGCCCAGGCTTTCGGCGATGTCCGCCTGGGACATTTCGTTCTCATAGTAGAGCTTGCAGCACTTATAGATCAGGCGGGGGTTGTCAATGACTTTCTTCAAGGCAGTTCCTTTACTTGTTTGCAGTTGTTCACGGAGTGCGGCGGTACGGAACAGGTCTTCAGGTGGTTTTATTGTACTTCTAAATCGATACATTTACAAATGATAAAGTGAAAATAGGCTCTATAATGAATATTTACTGATGTTCCGGATTGGAAATATTGTAAATATAAATTCCCTGTTTTAGAATGAAAACGGGAAACCGGAAACAAGCGCAACAGGACCGGACGCAGGCGGGGGGATACACAAGTGAAGAAGGTCGTGGATAATCCCAGGCTTATATACAAATGCTGCAAATTGTATTATGAAAAAAACTGTTCACAGAACGAGATAGCGGATATAATAGGGATTTCGAGGGTCTCTGTTTCCCGCCTGCTGAAGGCGGGCCGGGATGAGGGAATCGTCCAGATCCGGGTCATCTCTCCCAACCAGCTGGGCTACAGCGAGCTGGAGAATGATCTGGAGAACCTTTTCCATCTCAAGGAAGCGGTGGTGATCGAGCACGATCCTCTGGCCACCAGCTTTGACGAACAGGCTGAGATCCGGAAGGCGGCCATCAGCCTGCTGGAGACCTGCCTGGAGAACGGGGACGTGGTGGGCGTTTCCATGGGCAGGACCCTCTACAACATCTGCGGAGAGAATACCGGGGCCGTCGGCCAGTTCGACTGCACCTTCGTCCCTGTGGTGGGCGGCATCAGCGTTTCCGGCAGTTCGGTCAACGCCGTCCATTCCAACCAGATCGCCCGGGGCTTCGCGGAGCTCTTCGGGAGCGAATACATTGAATTCTTCGCCCCCGCCATGTTCTCCGACAAGACCATCCTTCAGGGCTTCATGAAGGAAAAAATGGCCCGCAGGATCCAGGAATACTACCGGAGGATGCGGACCGTGATCATGGGCATAGGGACGCCCAACCACGCCATGTCCACCATGATCAGGGGCGGCTATATCCGCCAGAATGAGATCGAACGGATGGTGGAAGCGGGCATGGTGGGAGATATTTCCCTCCAGTATTTCGACAGAGAGGGCAGGACAGAGGCCTTCCGGTCCTTCAACGACCGGGTCGCGGGCCTTTCCCTGGAGGAGATGAAGACAGTGGAGAACCGGATCTGCATCGGGACCGGCAGCCGGAAGGCGGAGGCTCTTCTGGGCGCCATCCAGGGAGGTTTTGTCAATATTTTAATTACGGATTCCGAATGCGCCCAGAAACTGATAGAATTTAAAAAGGGCTGAAACCTGTTTTATGAAAGGAAGGGAACATAGTTGAACAATCTGGAATTAAAGAAAAAGGCCAACGAAGTCAGAAAAGGAATCATCGAAGGCGTCCACGCTGCCGGCGCGGGTCATCCCGGCGGATCCCTGGGAGCCGCTGACATCTTAACTTTCCTTTATTTCGAAGAGATGCACATCGATCCGGCCCGCCCCGTCATGGATGAGCGGGACCGCTTCGTTCTTTCTAAGGGCCATACGGCGCCCGGCCTCTACGCGGCCATGGCGGAGAGAGGCTACTTCCCCAGGGAGGAGCTTCTGACCCTCCGGAAGCTGGGCTCCCGTCTCCAGGGCCATCCCTCCATGCAGTACCTGCCCGGTCTGGACATGTCCAGCGGATCTCTGGGACAGGGCGTTTCCGCCGCCTGCGGCATGGCCCTGGCAGCCAAGATCGACGGGAAGGACTTCCGGGTCTATACCCTCCTGGGCGACGGCGAGATCCAGGAAGGCCAGGTCTGGGAGGCCGCCATGTTCGCCGGGGCCAAGCACCTGGACAACCTGGTGGTGATCGTGGACAACAACAACCTGCAGATTGACGGAGACATCCGGGAGGTCAACGACCCCCATCCCATCGACGCCAAGTTCAGGGCCTTCAATTTCCATGTCATTACGGTTGACGGCCATGACTTCGATCAGATCCGGGCCGCCTTCCGGGAGGCCAGGACCGTCAAGGGCATGCCCACCTGCATCATCGCGAAGACTGTCAAGGGCAAAGGCGTTTCCTTTATGGAGAACCAGGCAGGCTGGCACGGAAAGGCTCCCAATGATGAGCAGTATGCCGCGGCCATGCAGGACCTGGCGGCCATCGACGCCCAGCTGGAAGCACAGGAATAATCGGGAGGTAAGATAGAATGGCAGAAATCAAGAAAATCGCTACCAGAGCCAGCTACGGCGAAGCCCTGAAAATGTACGCGGAGGAATATCCGGACCTGGTGGTCCTGGACGCGGACCTGGCAGGCGCCACCAAGACGGAGGTCTTCAAGAAGGCCTATCCGGACCGGTTCTTTGACTGCGGCATCGCCGAGGCCAACATGATGGGCGTCGCGGCCGGACTCGCGGCCTGCGGCAAGATCCCTTTTGCCTCCACCTTTGCCATGTTCGCGGCGGGGCGGGCCTATGAGCAGATCCGCAACTCCATCGCCTATCCCCATCTGAATGTCAAGATCGGAGCCACCCACGCCGGCATTACCGTAGGCGAGGACGGAGCCAGCCACCAGTGCCTGGAGGACATCGCCCTGATGCGCGGCCTCCCCGGCATGGTCGTCATGTGCCCTTCGGATGATATTGAAGCCAAGGCGGCTGTCAAGGCGGCCCTGGACTATGAGGGCCCTGTATACCTTCGCTTCGGCAGGGCCGCCGTCCCGGTCATCAACGACAGGGAGGATTATCACTTTGAGATCGGCAAGGGATTCCTCCTCAGGGAAGGCACCGACGTGACCATCGTGGCCACCGGCATCTGCGTATCCGCCTCTCTGGAAGCGGCCGAAATGCTGGCGGCGGACGGCATTTCCGCCGAGGTCATCAACATCTGCACCATCAAGCCTCTGGATACGGATATCATCCTGGAATCCGCGAAGAAGACCGGTCTGGTCGTGACAGCGGAGGAGCACTTCGTGACCAGCGGTCTGGGCAGCGCCGTGGCGGCGCTCCTGTCCGAGCATCTGCCCACCAGGCTGGTCCGCATCGGCATGAGCGACCGGTTCGGTGAGTCCGCGTCCGCAGAGGTCCTGGTCAAAAGGTTCGGCCTTGACGCGGAGGGCATCTATAAGAAGATCAGAAAGAGCATGCAGAAATAAGCAGGGAGAAAGAGCCCTGAAGCAGGAAAGGCCCGGAGCGCTGAGCGTTCCGGGCCTTTTTCTATCCCTCTGTACCTGTTCCCCTGTGTTTTATCAGATTTGTCATTCTGTTGGGTTAGAATCACATATTTAGTATTTGGCCGAGTTAATTTACAAAAGTGCTTGAAATATAGTGAACAAAGTACTATACTTTTTGTATCACTTATCAAATGTGCCTGAAAAGAGGTCAGCATGAGAAGAGAAAATCAGGAGGCTTCCATGACGAAGATCGTCCTGGCTGCGAACCTGTATTATAAGAAGAAATATTCCCAGCAGAAGATCGCGGAGATCCTCCAGATCTCCAGGCCCTGGGTGTCCAAGCTCCTGGCCCGGGCAGAGGAGCTGGGGATCGTGGAGATCCGGGTCAATTCCTCCGTCAATGAGGATACGGAGCTGTCCGACTGGATGCGGCGCAAATACGGCCTGGAGTATGCCGGCGTGATCCGGGAGGATGACAGCGGGATCGACCACGCGGCCGTCGCGGCAGCCAACTATTTCCTGTCCCGCCTCCATGAGAACGTGACGGTGGGCATCAGCTGGGGCAAGAGCTTGTCCCGGGTCATGGACAACCTGCCGGATGTCCATATCGGGGGGCTCAGGGTCGTTCCCCTGGCCGGGAGCTTCGGCGATTCGGTGGAATACCTGCCGAATTTCAACGCCCTCCATATCGCGGACAAGACCGGGGGCGAGGCCCTGCTCCTGCACGTTCCGGCCTTCTGCGCCTCGGAGGAGGAGTATGAGGCCATCCGCAGCAGCACAGGCTGCTCGGAGGTCCTGGAACAGGCCGAGCGGACGGATGTGGCCCTGATCGGGGCCGGCGCCCTGGAGGATTCCTTCCTGATGCGGTCCGGGATCCTGTCCAGGGAGCAGAGAGAAGAGCTCAGGAGCATCGGGATCGTAGGCGATGTTTCCCTGAACTTTATCAACGCGAAGGGAGAAAGGGTCGATACAGACCTGACCAGGCGGATCATCTGCGCGGATGTAAGGGAAATCAGGAAGAATGCGGAGTCGGTCATCGTCTTCGCGGAGGGGACCCAGAAGGTGGAGACCATCCGGGCCATTCTGGAGGGACATTTGTGCACGGCCCTGATCACCAGCGTGGATACGGCCAGACTCCTGCTGGAGGACTGATCAGGAGGCATTTCGATACACAGAAGAATCATACCGGCGCGGGCGTTTTTGGGGGCGGAAGTCTGAGGAGACTTCCGTCCTTTTTCTTTTTCCTGAAAGAATGTACAGGATTCCGGGATAACGGAACAAATGTAAAGTTAGGCAAATAAAAGAACAGTTTGCCGGTTATTTAACAAGTATAACTTTTTTAAACAAATTTCAAAAAACAGGTTGACAGTTCCTGTATATTCGATATAATTAGAGTATCAAATGTAACTGAAACAGGAAACGGTTACATAAATTACAGTAGTACATGGTAAAGGAGGAAATCTATCATGTTTGGTATCGCAGAAGAACTTGCTGCACTGGAAGCTCAGGGCAAATATCTTAAGATGGCTATCATCGGCTGTGGTCAGATGGGCCGCGGCATGACCAGCCAGGTAGTCGCGATGAAGGGCATGCGTCCCGTGGTCGTCTGCGACATCAAGCTTGACAACGCCAGGAACGCTCTGCTGAACGCAGGCATCCCCGCTGAGGAGATCTGCGAGGCAGCTACTCCCGAAGAAGCCGCCAGGATCATCGCGGCCGGCAAGTATGCCATTTCTTCCGATGCTGAAGTCGCCATCCAGGCTGACGGCGTTGAGTGCGTCGTAGACGCCACCGGCGTTACCGAGATCGGCGCCAAGATCGCGGTCGACTCCATCAAGAACCACAAGCACATCATCATGCTCAACGTTGAGTGTGACGTCGTCATCGGCCCCCTGCTTTACAAGATGGCCAAGGAAGAGGGCGTCATCTACTCCGGCAGCGCAGGCGACGAACCCGGCGCCGTTATGGAGCTCTATGATTTTGCCAAGGCTCTGGGCTTCGAAGTCCTGGTCATCGGCAAGGGCAAGAACAACGTTGTTGACAAGACCATCAACCCCGACAAGGCTCTGGAAGAAGCGACCAGAAAGCACATGAGCCCCAAGATGCTCACCGCTTTCAAGGACGGCACAAAGACCATGGTCGAGATGACTGCCATGTCCAACGCCACCGGCTACGCTCCCGCGTTCACCAACGGTTCCGGCTATCACGCCACCGTCAAGGAACTGGATCAGGTCTACAAGCTCAAGGATGAGGGCGGTATCCTCGACAGATACCAGGTCGTTGACTACATCAACGGCGTAGCCCCCGGCGTATATGCCATCGTTACCTCCAAGCTTCCCGAGGTCAGGGAAGAGATGCGGTATCTCCAGGTCGGCAAGGGCGAGATCTTCACTCTGTTCAGACCTTATCACCTGACCAGCCTTGAGACTCCCATGTCTGTCGCCAGGATCCTGCTGCACAACACTCCTTCCATCGTTCCGCTGGCAGGCGCTCCTTACGCTGAGACCACTACCATTGCCAAGATCGCCATGAAGGCCGGCACAAAGCTTGACGGCATCGGCGGCTACACCGTATACGGCGGCTTCTATGACTTCAAGGAAGCCCAGGCCAAGAACGCCGTTCCGCTCGGCCTGATCAACAAGAACACCGTCCTGAAGGTTGACGTACAGCCCGGCGACCTCATCACCTATGACATGGTCGAGCTGGATGAGTCCTCCTACCTGCTGCAGCTGCGCAGGGAGCAGGATCGTCTCCTTGCAGAGGGCAAGCTGACCTGGTAAGACCTCCGGTCTGATCCAACGTACTTAATAAGAAAGTCACGCAATCGGCCCCGTTTCTGTCGCGCGGCAGGAACGGGGCCTTTTAAGAACCAAGAACCGTATTTGTATATAGGAAAGGCGGTAGACCCATGTTAGTAACCCTGAAAGAGCTTCTGGACCAGGCCAAGATCGAGAAGAAGGCCGTCGGCGCTTTCAACGCCACCACACTGGAGGCGGCCCGCGCCATCGTCCAGGCGGCAGAAGAACTCAATACTCCTGTGATCCTGCAGCACGCCCACATCCATGACAACCTCATCGATCTCATGGAAATGGGCCCCATCCTCAAGTATTACGCTGAAAGAGCAAAGGTGCCGGTAGCCCTGCATCTGGACCACGGCGCCACCTATGACCGCTGCGCCCAGGCCCTGGCCCTTGGCTTTACCTCTGTCATGTACGACGCCTCTGCCAAGAGCTTTGAGGAGAACGTGGCTGAAACCGCCGAGATCGTCAAGATGGCCCATGCCGTCGGCGCCAGCGTGGAAGCCGAGCTGGGACATATCTTCACCTCCAAGGTCGTACAGGGCGAAGGCGACGGAAACGCCGACTCTGACAGCGATTACGCGGATCTGGACGATATCTACACCGATCCCGAAGTCGCGAAGGACTTCGTGGAGAAGACCGGCGTAGACTGCCTGGCCGTTGCCTTCGGCACGACCCACGGCGTATATCTGACCGAGCCCAGACTGGACCTGCCCCGGGTAGCCAGGATCAGGGATGCCGCAGGCGTTCCGCTGGTCATGCACGGCGGTTCCGGCGTCTCCGACGCGGACTATAAGGTCGCCATCGAGAACGGCATCACCAAGGTCAACTACTACACCTACATGAACATGGCAGGCGCCCGTGCCGCCAAGGCATATTTTGAAGATGAGAATAATAAGCTTTTCTATGATACAATGTCCTTAGCGGCTACCGAAGCCATGAAGGAAGATGTCAAGAGAGCGATCCGCGTGTTCCAGAGACTGGATTGATTCCAGGCAGCCTCAGACAGCAGAGCCCCAGCGGCAGAAAGAAGGTTAAAATGGCAGTTTACAAAGAAACCATCCAGGTCCAGTCCCACGGCAAGACTCCGACCTATGTCAACATCACGCCTCAGATCCGGGAAGCCATCGAAAAGAGCGGCATTCAGAACGGTACCTGCACCGTGATCTCTCCCCACACCACCTGTTCCGTTTTCTTCGAGGAGTTCGTGCATGACTTCAACGAGGACGGGGATGAGTTCCTCCAGGCCGACCTGAACAAGGTCCTGGCCAAGATCATTCCGGACCAGACCAGCGCCGACGTCTATACCTATCCCGGCGAAAAGCATTACGCGGCCGTTGCCTCCTGGCCGGATGCCGAGGCCTATCTGCCCGGCGGCGACAGGACAGCCCTCTGGAACGGCGACGCCCACCTCAAGGCCACCATCCTGGGCTCCAGCCAGGTCTTTGATGTCGATAACGGCAAACTCGGCGTCGGCACTACCGGCTACATCTACTTCGTAGACTTTGACAGGACCCGTCCGAGGACCCGCAAGTGCAAGATCATCATCATGGGTGAATAAGGAGGAGAATACAAATGGCAAAGGCAAAAGCACCTTTTCTGGTCGTAAACCCCAAGTCCTATCTCTATGGAAAGAAGAGCCTGGAGCTGGCTCTGGCAGCTGACAAGGTGGCGGCCGACACCGGCCTGCAGATCTACTTCACATGCCCCTACGCGGACATCCGCATGATCAGGGAGAATACCAGTCACGTCATCGTCTGCGCCCAGTCTCTGGATCCCCTGACCCCCGGCCGCGGCATGGGCCATGTCCTGCCCGAGTCCCTGGCGGAAGCCGGCGCGGAAGCGGTCTTCCTCAATCACGCGGAGAACCCCAAGACCGTGACAGACCTTTACAAGTGCATCAAGCGCGCCAGGGAGCTGGGCATGATCACCATCGTATGCGCCGACTCCACCACCGAGGCCAAGGCGGTTGCCTGCCTGAACGCGGACATCGTTCTGGCTGAGCCCACCGACCTGATCGGCACCGGCCAGGTGGCGGACGATTCCTATACCACTGAGACCGTCAAGGCCCTCCAGGAAGTCAATCCCGAGGTCCTGGTCATGATCGCCTCCGGCGTCAGCACTGCTGCCGACTGCTACAACGTCGTCAAGCTGGGCGCCCACGGCACCGGCGCCACTTCCGGCATCCTCAACGCTCCTTCCCCTGCTGAGCGTGTCCGTGAGATGGCAGAGGCTATTGTTGAAGCTGCCAAGGAAAGAGGCATCTGGGAATAAGAAGCCCGGGGCCTGCAGGTTCTGAACATTTGTAAATGACCGCTCCCTATTCAGAACAGGCATCAGGCAGAAAACCTCATATTTTACTTCCTGACAAGAGATTTTCTGCCTGAATTGTTATACTATTAACAAATAAAACCGGATTCTTCCGGCAAAACAGATGGATATGCCGAATTGCATGTTTTCATTTGTTCTGGGAAGGGAAGTGTCTGGTAATATTGTTTAAATTAACAAGAGTGCTTGACAATTAATTTGTGGAGAATATAATTGTAATTAACAAATGTTACATTAATTATATGTGTAACATTTGAAATCTGAAAAAGGAGGAGAGGGAAGAACCGGCAAGTCTGCTGCCAGGAATGAATCCGCAGGCGCTAAAACTTCATAGTCAAAATACTTTTTAAGACACTTGCGCTCCGAAGGCGGTTCATTCATTCAGGGAGGACGGCTGCCGGAGGGGTGCTGAATGACCGCAGGGGATCCACCGGGGACAGCTGCCCGGCCAGGATGCAATGCGGTAAATGAAAAAAGAAAGGAGTCAAGGGGTTATGCAGCTGATCACAACTATTGCTGAAGGTTTCATGTCATTATTCTCAGCCGGAGGCGAAACATTCATGGGATGGGTCACAGGCATCATTCCTATGGTCGTCTGCCTGATGACTGCCGTCAACGCCGTCATCAAACTCATCGGTGAAGAGAAGGTCTACAACTTCGCTTCCAAGATCACAGGCAATCCGATCGGACGTTATCTGATCCTTCCTGTCCTGGCAGTCCTCTTCCTGGGCAACCCTATGTGCTACACCTTCGGACGTTTCTGCAAGGAAGAGTACAAGCCCGCGTTCTACGACGCAGCCGTTTCCTTCGTTCATCCCGTAACCGGCCTGTTCCCTCATGCCAATGCAGGTGAACTGTTCGTTTACATGGGTATCGCGGCCGGTATCCAGGAGCTCGGTCTTTCTCTGGGCGCTCTGGCAGTCCGCTACTTCATCGTCGGTCTTATCGTGATCCTGATCCGCGGTATCGTGACAGAGTTCATCTACAAGACCCTGAACAGAGCAAGATGACCGGGATTTCAGAATTAAGGGAGGATTTTAGATATGTTTAAGACAGTTAAGATTGAACACGGTTCAGGCGGCTGGGGCGGCCCTCTTGTCGTCCGCGGCGATGAAAAGAAGAATAAGATTCTCTGCGTCACAGGCGGCGGCGGAATCCACCCCGTAGCGGCTAAGCTGGCAGAGATGACCGGCTGCACCGCAGTCGATGGTTTCAAGAACAGAGTCCCGGATGATGAGATCCTGGTAGCAGTCGTTGACTGCGGCGGCACTGCCCGCTGCGGCGTTTACCCCAAGAAGGGCATCGCGACCTGCAACCTGCTCGGCGGCGGCCCCAGCGGCCCTCTGGCAGCCTTCATCAAGGAGACCAACTACGCTTCCGCAGTTACTGAGAAGTCCTTCTCCTTTGCCGACGCGGCAACGGAAGAAGCTCTTGCCGCTGACATGGCCCAGAAGGCCGTAGCGGACACAGCAGCGGCTGCCGCTGAAGAAGAGATCGCGGCAGAAGGCAGGGCCATGGCCGGCGAAGCTCCCGCTGAGGAGCCCAAGAAGCAGGCCAACATCGTGACCAGGATCGGCGTCGGCGTCGGTCATGTCGTCAACAAGTTCTTCGCGGCAGGCCGTGAATCCATCGAGATGGTCATCCGCAACATCCTGCCTTTCATGGCGTTCACATCCACCATCCTGGGCATCATTTCCGCGTCCGGTCTTGGTAATGTCATCGCCAACACCATCGCGCCCTTCTGCTCCACTCTGCCCGGCATGCTGATCATCTCCGTCGTCTGCGCGATTCCTTTCCTGAGCCCCGTTCTGGGCCCCGGCGCTGTTATCGCACAGATCGTCGGTACCCTGCTTGGCTCGCAGTTCGCGGCCGGCACCATCCCGCCTCAGTTCGCGCTTCCCGCCCTGTTCGCCATCGACGCGCAGGTCGGCGCTGACTTCGTTCCCGTTGGTCTGTCCCTTGGCGAAGCCGAGTCCAGTACCATCGAGCTGGGCGTTCCCGCGGTTCTGTACTCCAGACTGATCACGGGCCCTCTGGCTGTTCTGATTGCTTACGCATTCTCTATCGGCCTCTATGCATGATCCTGAATAAGGATTTCCGGGCTTAAGAGATTAAACCCCTGCCCGGGCCCTCCGGGCCCCGGGCAGGACAGATTCAAACGCATATTTCTATATGCAAAAAAGTATTTTGACTGTAACGGAGGTAGGGAATGAAGTACAAAGTCTTGATTACGGCAATTGGTGTCGACGCCATGGGATTCCTGGATATGGAGGGCATGGATTGCATTGTAATTTTCAATGATGACGCGCCTGAAGATCTGGCAGAGATCTGTGTGCTGCATACTAAGGGCGAGGTCCTGGAAGACCCTGCCGCGGGAGATATCGTCAGCATCTGCGACAATATCTACACCATCACGGCAGTCGGCGAGGAAGCCAAGCTTACCCTGAGAGAGCTTGGTCACTGCACGCTGGTCTTCCGCGGAGAAGACACTCCTGACCGCCCCGGCTGCATCATGCTGGATGGTCCCAAGCCTGCTCCGGAAGATATCAAAGTCGGTGGTTCCATCACCATCTTCTGATCAGAAACAAACGCTGCTGCCGGTACCCGATGGGCACCGGCAGCATTGTCACGCACGGAAATCGCTTTTGGAGAATAGTATGAACCCGAATCTCATCAGGATCTTTATTGTGCTGGCTGTCCTCTTCATCATGCAGGCGGTCGGCGGCTTTTTCCAGATCCGGAACTACCGGAACTCCGTCGCCAGGATCCGCAAGTACGGAAATGTGGGCCTGGGACAGAGAAGGAGCGGCTTTTTCGGCAGCTACCTGTGCCTGATCACCTGTGATAAGGACGGCGTCATCACCCGGTGCGAGGTCATGGACGGGGCTTCCATCTTTGCCAGGTTCCATGAGAAGAAGGAGCTGATGGGCCATACCCTGATCGGGTCTACCCTGGATGAATGGATGGACCGGTTCCGGGCCCTGGATAAGAGGGGCTTCAAGCGCTACAAGGGCTATATCCAGGCCGTGGACGCCCTCTGCAAGCGTCTGTATCCGGAACGGTATACGGAAGAGGAACTGAATAAGATCACAGTCACACCGGACCTGTCCGCCGGCATGCGGAAGGAACAGGAGCCCGGAGAAGCAGGCGCGGACCAGGCAGGAGAGGAATGAAAAGGTCTTCTGCCCGGTCCGGGCGGCTCTGTGCGAACATACAAAGCTCCGGCTGGCCCCCTGCGGACAGCCGGTTTTTGTGCCCTGCCGCTCCGCGGAAGGACCCGGTTTTCAGGATAAGGAGAGGCCCGCATGTTCTGTACTGTCATATCCATGTTCAACGATGCCTATCTGGCCGGCATTTTCATCATCGGCGTCCTCCTTGTGGCCGCCCTGATCATCGGCCTGGTCAGCTCCCTCCGGGAATGGATGGCCAACAACCGGCAGCCGGTCCTGGAGGAGGAGGCCTTTGTCCTTGTCCGGGAGAGGTCGAGATCCGGACGGACGGCCAGGCCTTCCCGGGAGGAGGAAAAGGGCGGGATCCGGCTTCCGGAGGTCTCCTTCACCTGGATGGTGACCTTCATGACCAGGGGCCATGGGGCCGTGACCCTGGAACTGACGGAGGCGGAAGCCCTGATCGTAAAGGAAGAGGACCAGGGGGTCCTGACCTGGCAGGGGACCCGGTACCTGGGCTGGAAAAAAACAGCATAAGGAAAGGGGGCCAAAACCCGGTTTTTTCTACTTGCGCTTTCCGAAAACCTCTGCTATGATGCTATGAAAATCTCAGGACGGGGACAGGCGTCCCTTCCTGCCGGATACAGACGCGATTCACGTCCGCTGCGGGGAGCGAAGCAGCGGGCCGGGACATACCGGCGCGGCAGGGCCGTACAAGCCGCTCAGGAATGGAGATGACTATGGCATATTTCTTTCAGGAACCTTCTCACACCTTTGGCGAATATCTCTTAGTGCCCGGATACTGTTCATCTGATTGTATTCCTGCTTCTGTCAGCTTAAGAACGCCCCTGGTCAAATACCGCAAGGGTGAGGAAGAATGCCCTCTGACCATGAATATCCCCATGGTCTCCGCCATCATGCAGTCCGTGTCCGGCGACCGTCTGGCGATCGCTCTGGCCAGACAGGGCGGCGTATCCTTTATTTTCGGTTCCCAGTCCATCGAGTCCGAGGCGGAAATGGTCCGCAGGGTCAAGACCTACAAGAAGGGCTTCGTGACTTCTGATTCCAACCTGCCTCCCACGGCTACCCTGGGCGATGTCCTGGCCCTCAAGGAAAAGACCGGCCACTCCACCGTTGCCGTGACTGACGACGGTACGGCCCACGGGATCCTCCTGGGCATCATTGCCTCCAGGGACTACCGGATCTCCCGTATGTCCAACGACCTGTGCGTCACGGAGTTCATGACCCCCTTAAGCGAGCTGGTCACTGCCTCCGCGGACACCAGCCTGCATGACTGCAACGACATCATCTGGGACAACAAGATCAACACCCTGCCCCTGGTGGACGATGGGGGCCATCTCCAGTACATCGTCTTCCGCAAGGACTATGATTCCCATAAGACCAACCAGGACGAGCTCCTGGACGCCCATAAATCCTACGTGGTGGGCGCGGGCATCAATACCCGGGACTATGCCGAGAGAGTGCCTGCCCTGGTGGAAGCCGGCGCGGACGTGCTCTGCATCGACTCCTCCGAAGGCTTCTCCGAATGGCAGTCCAGGACCCTGGGCTGGATCCGTGAGCACTACGGCAATTCTGTCAAGGTGGGCGCCGGCAACGTAGTCGACGCGGAAGGCTTCCGCTTCCTGGCAGAGGCCGGCGCGGACTTCGTCAAGATCGGCATCGGCGGCGGCTCCATCTGCATCACCCGTGAGACCAAGGGCATCGGCCGCGGCCAGGCCACAGCCGTCATCGAGGTCTCCAAAGCCAGAGACGAATACTTTAAGGAGACCGGCATCTATATCCCGATCTGCTCCGACGGCGGCATCGTCCACGATTACCACATCACTCTGGCCCTGGCCATGGGCGCGGACTTTGTGATGCTGGGCCGGTATTTCGCCAGATTTGACGAGAGCCCGACCAACCGTCTCTATGTCAACGGCAACTATGTCAAGGAATACTGGGGCGAGGGTTCCAACAGGGCTCGCAACTGGCAGCGCTACGACCTGGGCGGCGAGAAGAAGATGGCCTTTGAGGAAGGCGTCGACTCCTACGTTCCCTACGCGGGCGCTCTGGCAGACGGCGTCCAGCAGACCCTTTACAAGGTCCGGTCCACCATGTGCAACTGCGGGGCCCTTTCCATCCCCGAGCTGCAGCAGAAGGCCCGCCTGACCCTGGTCTCCTCCACCTCCATCGTGGAGGGCGGAAGCCACGACGTCATCCTGAAGAGCCAGGCGGACAGAGGCTGACGGATGACCAGGCGGCCATGGCGCCGTCCGGAATGACTGATACAGATACAATTAAAGGCGGGGCCCCGCGCGGGGTCCCGCCTTTCTTCATCATCTCAGTATAGTCTCAGTATGATCTCAGGATTTCTTATGCCGGCGGCAGGGAGGCTGCCGGCCTTTTCACGGCTCTGTCCGGATCCGGAAAAGAGGATCTCCGGTCACGGCCGGTTCCTCAGTCTTCTTCCGATTCACTGACGGCAGAGGCCTTGACTTCATCCGGGACCTTCACCATGTCTTCGGTGACAGTGCCGTAGCCGGTCATATCCATGGAGAAGTCCATGTCCATCTGGACCTTGGTGGGAGCGCCGGTCTGGCTGGTGTCCATATCCATGGTGTAGGAGAAGGAATCCATGCGGATGGACTGCAGGCAGTAATCATCGGTAAAGGTATAGACTACGCTGGTGTTGCGCAGGGATTCTTCCAGTGCTTCGGGATCGATGCCGGCGACTCCGCTCAGGCTCTCGAACACCTCTCCGTTGCCGGTGGTGTCCATGTAGGTGGAGGTGTCGATCGTGACCAGATAGCCGGTCCCTTCCTCATAGGTCAGCTGGGCGCTTTCCATCATCTTCCTGGATGCCTCCTCATCGCCTGCCATCATGATGCCGGAGGTGGAGTTGGAGACGGTCCACTGGGGAGATTCCACCGCTTCGCCGTTCTCGGATGTCTGGCAGGTGTAGACCAGGGGCTCATCTCCGGTCATGTCTGCGTAGACCTCGGCTGCCATCTCGTTGGACTCGCCGAACAGGGACATTTTCATGGTCATGTCGCCGTGCCCGAGCTTATCCAGTATGTCCATATCATAGGACAGGGAGACGGGGATCTTCATCTCCATGGTCGAGTCGGTCCCCGCGGCGGCGGCCTCTTCTCCTTCCTCCGCAAGACCGGACATATCCATGGTGACGGTCATGTTCAGGTTCATTTCTCCGGTGTAGTGATAGTTCTCCTCATAGGTCTCCCTGAAGAGGTCATAGAGCTCCAGAGCCGTTTCGACGCGGGCAGGGGCTTCTTCCTGGACTTCCTCCTGGGCGGCTTCCTCAGCGGCAGGGGCCTCGGCGGGAGCGGTGTCCTTTGCGGGAGCGGCTCCTCCGCAGCCTGTCAGGATCTGGGCCCCGATGAGGAAAGAGGAGAGGATGACGGCGGTCTTTTTTCCCATGTGCTTTTTCATAATCACTGTTCCTCCTTACAGAATCACGATATGACAGCGCCGGAGGTCAGCGGGTTCCCTCCCCGCCCGGCACCGGGTTCCTGCTTCTATCATACAGGATAGAAGGGAGGGAAGATATACCAAAGATGTTAAAGGCCCGGAAAGTGTCCGGAAAAATGACGGACTGGCAGGGGGAGTTGACAGAAACGGAGAAAAGGTGTACAAAAGATAGCGAACTGAAAAACCGCTAGGGGAGCATTTGCTGAGAAACCGGCCCGCGCCGGTGACCCTTAAGACCTGATCCGGATAATGCCGGCGAAGGCAAGCAAACAGATAAAGGTCCTGTCATGGTCTTTTTGTCTGGCTGTCACTCCTGGCGAACCATTTGCGAGGAGGTTTTTTATGTCTTACTTCGTTACTGCTGACGGCGGCCTGACAACGGCCGGCTACGCCCTCTTTCTCATCCTGGCTCTGGCCGCCTTCTGCGCCGCCGGCGCCATCGCGTCCAGGGTGAGAGGCACAAAGCTCACTGCCAGGACCCTGGTCTTCTGCGCCATGGCCCTTGCCCTGGCCCAGGTGACCAGCTACATCAAGCTCTTTCAGATGCCCTTCGGAGGATCGGTCACCCTCATGTCCATGCTCTTCATCGTCCTGATCGGGAACTGGTACGGGGCCGGCACCGGCATCCTCTGCGGCTTTGTCTACGGCGTGCTCCAGTTCCTCCAGGAACCCTATTTCCTGACCCTCTTCCAGGTCTGCTGCGACTATCTTCTGTCCTTCGCTGCCCTGGGCCTTTCCGGCTTCTTTTCCGGAAAGAAGAACGGCCTGACCATGGGCTATCTGGCCGGCATTATCGGCAGAGGCTTTTTCAATGCCCTGGCCGGCTATTTATACTGGATGGAATACATGCCCGAGAACTTCCCCAGGTCTCTGGCGGTCCTCTATCCCGTCATTTACAACTACGGCTTCATCCTTGCGGAAGCGGTCATTACCCTCATCATCATCAACATCCCGGCCGTCAGGAGCGGCCTTGCCAGGATCGGCCGTCTGGCCATGACAGGATCCAGATAAGAGAGATTTCGCCGTGACTGTATCAGACAGTTTTATCAGTCATCCGCGGCGCGATCCATAGGCTCCGGCAGTTACCCGCGTAACTGTCCGGGGCCTTTTTGTCTGTACGGGAGGTATTCCGGGGAGACGGAGCCTTCTGCTGCCGGTTCCGGTCCTTTCTTTGTGCAAAGTGGACAAGTCCTTTAGCACCTTTGGGGCCTGATATGGTAAAATGTCTTTGTGCCCGGCAGGTCCTGCCGGCAAATCCCGTCAATCCTATATGAGGTAGAAAAATGAAAGTCGTATTAGAGCATCTGACAAAGCAATTTCCCAGTCTGGACAAAAAGAACAAGACCGGCGTCATTGCAGTCAATGATTTCAATTTTGAGATCCCGGACGGCAAGCTGATCGGCCTTCTCGGTCCCTCCGGCTGCGGAAAATCCACGACTCTGAACCTGATCTGCGGTCTCCAGAAGCCCACCAGCGGCCGGATCTGGTTCGGCGAGACGGATGTTACAGACCTTCCGGTCGAGAACCGGGGCGTCGGCCTGGTCTTCCAGAATTACGCCCTCTATCCCCATCTGACCGTCCAGCAGAACATCATGTTCCCCCTGGAGAACCTCAAGGGCAAGGACAAGCTGTCCAAGGAGGTCATGAAGGAGAAGGCCCTGGAGGCGGCCAGACTGGTCCAGATCGACCACCTTATGGACCGCAAGCCCAGTGAGATGTCCGGCGGCCAGCAGCAGAGAGTAGCCATTGCCCGCGCCCTGGTCAAGAGGCCCCGGGTCCTTCTGCTGGACGAGCCCCTTTCCAACCTGGACGCGAGGCTCCGCCTCCAGACCCGTGAGGAGATCCGCAGGATCCAGAAGGAGACCGGCATCACCACTGTCTTCGTGACCCATGACCAGGACGAGGCCATGAGCATTTCCGATATGATCGTGGTCATGGAAGCCGGCTTTGTCAGGCAGATCGGAAAGCCCCAGGATGTCTATGACGATCCGGTCAGCCTCTTTGTCGCCAAGTTCCTGGGCACACCTCCCATCAACGTCTTCAACGGAGAGGTCCGTCATGAAAAGCTCTATATCGGCAGCGAGTGCGTCCTGGAGACGCCCGGCGTACCGGACCAGGAGGTCTCGGTAGGCATCCGGCCCGAGGGCTTTGTCCTGGATGAGAAGGGCGCCTTCACCACCAGCCTCCAGGCCGTGGAGGTCATGGGCAGGGACGTCAGCATCGTCTCCACCCATCCCCAGTCCGCCAATGTCACCATCCGGTCCATCATCTCCTCGGACCACAAGATCGACACCGCGTCCGGAAAGGTGCGTTTCTCCTTAAAGCCCCACAAAGTCTTCATTTTCCATAAGGAGACCGGGGACAGGATCCCCTTTACCTGCCATACGGAACCGGGCCTGGCCTGACGGCGTAAGAAAAGAGGATGATGTATGGAACAGAAAAGCATGAAAGGCTGGCTCTACCTGCTGCCGGCACTGATCTTCCTCGGCGTCTTCATGGTCTACCCCCTTGCGGACGTATTCGTATATTCCATAGAGGAAGGCTATAACTCCGCTTCCCAGACCTATTACGGGGTGGGCGGCTACAACTTCTCCTATGTCCTGCACGATCCCTACTTCCTGCAGGCCATCAAGAACACCTTCCTGCTGGTGGTCATCACGGTCCCCATCTCCACGGGCATCGCCCTCCTGATCTCCCTGGGACTGACCTCCATCACCAAGTTCAGGGACTTCTTCCAGACGGTATTCTTCCTGCCCTATGTCACCAATACCCTGGCCATCGGCCTGGTCTTCATGATCCTGTTCAAGAAGACCCCCTATTCGGACGGCATGGTCAACATGCTGATCTCGGCCGTGGGAGGAAGCACCATCGACTTCATCGACGGTCCCTACTGGGCCAAGATGTTCGTCCTCTGCTTCTATACCATCTGGATCGTCATGCCCTTCAAGATCCTGATCCTGACCTCAGCCCTGGTCTCGGTCAACCAGGATTACTACAACGCAGCCCGGGTGGACGGGACCAGCAAGTCCAGGATCTTCTGGAAGATCACCCTGCCCATGATCTCGCCCTCGATCTTCTATCTGATCATCACGGGCTTCATCGGCGCCTTCAAGGCCTATTCGGACGTGGTCGCCCTCTTCTCCACCGACCTCAACGCGGCGGGCATGAACACCATCGTAGGCTATGTCTACGACATGCTCTACGGCAACAGCGGCGGTTATCCGTCCTACGCCTCCGCGGCGGCCCTGATCCTCTTTGTCATCGTCCTGACGATCACCTGCATCAACATGCTGGTCCGCAGGAAGCACGTATATATCTGAGAAAGGAGGCTGTGATTTATGGAAATGGATCTGAATCAGATTGAAAAAGCGGCCCTCCGGAAGAAGCGTACCCAGAATATCGTGGTCTACACCCTCCTGACGATCTGGGGCCTCATGGTCCTCTTCCCCTTTTACTGGATGGTCCTGTCCTCCATCAAGAGCTACTCGGCCTACAACTCCGAGTATGTGCCCAGGTTCTTTACCACGGCGCCCACCCTGCAGAACTATAAGGACGTCTTCACCACGGTGCCCCTGGGCGGCTACCTGCTCAACACGGTGATCTTTACCCTGGTGACGACCACGGTCATGCTCCTGGTCACGGTCCTGGCCGCCTACGCCTTTGCCCGGATCGACTTCGCGGGCAGGGACACCCTCTTCATGATCTTCCTGGCCCTCATGATGATCCCCAACGAGCTGGTCATCATCACCAACTTCGTGACCATCACCAACGCCGGCCTGCGCAACACCTTCACCGGTCTGATCCTGCCCTCGGTGACCTCGGTCTTCTATATCTATCTCCTCAGGGAGAACTTCGCCCAGGTCCCGGATGAGCTCTACTACGCCGCCAAGGTGGACGGGACCAGCGACTTCAAGTACCTGTGGAAGGTCATGATCCCCATCTGCAGGCCCACCATCATCACCATCACAATCCTCAAGGTCATTGAGTGCTGGAACTCCTATGTATGGCCCAGACTGATTACCGACGACCAGGCCTACTTCCTGGTCTCCAACGGTATTCAGGAGATCCGCGAGAACGGTCTGGGACGTGAGAACATCCCCGCCATGATGGCGGCCGTCGTGGTCATCTCCATCCCCCTGATCGTCCTCTTCCTGATCTTCCATAAAAAGATCATGGAAGGCGTTTCGAGAGGAGGTACCAAGGGATGATGAAAAGCATAGTCCGAAAAGTTTCCCTGCTGCTGGTCCTGGCCCTGGTCACGGCCCCCCTGCTTTCCGGCTGCCACGGCGCCCGGGATACGGTGGCCTTCGAGGTACCGGAGACCTTCGATACCTCCAGGCAGTATGAGATCACCTTCTGGGCCAAGAACGATACCAACAAGACCCAGACCAATATCTACGAAAAGGCCATCCGGGGATTTGAAGAGCTCTATCCCAACGTGACCGTCAATATGCGGCTCTATACGGATTACGGCAAGATCTACAACGACGTCATCACCAACATCTCTACGGGTACGACGCCCAATGTCTGCATCACCTATCCGGACCATATCGCCACCTACATGACCGGCGACAACATCGTGGTCCCTCTGGACGATCTGATGGCGGACGCCTCCTATGGGCTCGGGGGGAGCGAGGTCCTCTTCGACAGCCCTTCCCAGGAAGAGGTGGTGCCGGAATTCCTGAAGGAATGCGTGATCGGCAGCAATCACTACGCCCTGCCCTACATGCGGTCCACCGAGGCCTGCTATGTCAACAAGACCTTTGTGGAGAAGCTGGGCTATGAGCTTCCCGATGTCCTGACCTGGGATTTTGTGTGGGAGGTATCCGAGGCGGCCATGGCCAAGAACGCCGACGGGACCTTCAAGGTCAACGGCCAGAAGGTCATGATCCCCTTCATCTACAAGTCCACCGACAACATGATGATCCAGATGCTCAAGCAGAAGGGCGGGGATTATTCCACGTCGGCCGGCGATATCCTGATCTTCAACGACACCACCAGGGACCTGCTCTATACGGTGGCGGAGCACGCGAAGACCGGCGCCTTCTCCACCTTCAAGATCTCGTCCTATCCGGCCAACTTCCTGGACGCAGGCCAGTGCATCTTCGCGGTGGACTCTACGGCGGGCTCGACCTGGATGGGATCCCACGCGCCCCTGTCCGACATCAGCGCGGACAAGTTCGTGGAATTTGAGACGGCCGTCCGTCCCGTGCCCCAGTTCGACACGGCAGATCCCCAGATGATCTCCCAGGGACCTTCCGTCTGCATCTTCAACAAGGATGACCACCAGGAGGTCCTGGCCAGCTGGCTCTTTACCTCCTACCTGCTTACCAACGACGTCCAGATCGCCTATGCAGAGACGGAGGGCTACGCCCCCGTCACCCTCAAGGCCCAGGAGACAGAGGAGTATCAGGATTACCTGTCCCGGAGAGGAGAGGACAATTCCCTGCACTATGACGTCAAGATCGACGCCACCAGGCTCCTGCTGGAAAACACGGACCATACCTTTGTCACGCCGGTCTTCAACGGTTCCGCCTCCCTCAGGGACGCGGCGGGCCAGATGATCGAGAACGTGGCCAAGTCGGTCCGGAGAAAGCAGACCGTGGACGATGCCTACATTGAGAACCTCTATAAGGAAGTGACCAGCCTGTACCGCCTGGATTCCATCAGCGCTTCCGCCGGCGGCAAGGCGGACCTGGGCCCTCTTCCCTCTACGGCAAAGGCCCTGATCGGAGGTCTTGTCCTGGTCTGGGTCCTGATCGGACTCTACGTCCTGAAGGACTTCGCGGCAGGAAAAAAGAACGCCTGAGGCTGCAATATTGAAAGGAACCGGCCCCGGGAGGGCGGTTTCATAGTATAATCAGTGTAAGGATGATTTTTGCGGAATGGTCCGTAAAAGATATGTCTTTTGACAAAAAAGGAGGAAAACAATGAAAAAGAAACTTGCTATGGCACTGGCCCTGACCCTGGTCCTGGCTGCCACCGGCTGCGCCGGCGGTTCCAGCAAGCCTGCTGAAGAGCCCGCGGAAGAGGCTGTCGAGGAAGCGGCAGAGGAGACCGAAGAGGCCGAAGCGGAAGCTCCCGCTGAGGAAGAGGCAGCTGCTGAGGTCGCTGTCATGTCCCATGAAGAGTACATGGCGGCCGCTGTAGACGATGAAGTCTGCATCGAGACCTATGTCCAGGCGACCCAGTCCTGGTGGGAAGACAAGATCACCGTTTACGCTGCCAGCGAAGACGGCGCGTATTTCATCTACAACATGGCCTGCTCCGAAGAGGACGCTGCCAAGCTGACCCCCGGCACCGGCATCCGCGTCACCGGCTACAAGGCTGAGTGGTCCGGCGAGATCGAGATCGCTGAGGGCGCTACCTTCGAATTCATCGACGGCGAGTATGTGGCAGAGGCCACTGACGTCACAGATCTTCTGGGCAAAGATGAGCTCATCGACCACCAGAACGAGCTGGTCAGCTTCACCGACATGACCATCGAGCCCATCCAGGACGCCGACGGCAACGAAGCTGCTTATCTCTACAACTGGGACGGCTCCGGTGAAGAAGGCTCCGACCTCTACTTCAACGTCTCCAAGGACGGCCAGACCTATCAGTTCACCGTCGAGTCCTATCTGACCGGCCCCGGCACTGAGGTCTATGAGGCAGTCAAGGGCCTGAACGTGGGCGATACTGTTGACCTGACCGGCTTCCTGTACTGGTATGAGGGCGCCAACCCCCACATCACCTCCGTCACTGTCAAGTAAGAGCAGGGCAGAACAGGAGACCAGGCTGATACCAGGCTGAGAACAGACTGAAAGCAATAAGAAGATCCGGACTGCGACGCGCAGCCCGGATCTTTTTATCGGAATTATGAAAAGAAGGGAACTGAAAGTATCCCCTACAGCAGCTATGCTGCTCTTCATGACCGCCCCCGGCGATCATTTGCCAAAGAAGGTTTTTTTTGCCCCGCAGAGCAGCTCTGCTGCTCTTAATGATCGCCCCCGGCGATCATTTGCCAAAGAAGGTTTTTTTTGCCCCGCAGAGCAGCTCTGCTGCTCTTAATGATCGCCTCCGGCGATCATTTGCCTTCATAGGTAATGGCGCTGACCAGCTTGTAGCCGGCGATCTTCTCCCTGCCCTTGAGGCCTGCCAGCTCCATGATGACGGCCACGCCTGCCACTTCGCCGCCCAGGCTCTCGATCAGCTGGATCATGGCCAGGGTCGTGCCGCCGGTGGCGATCAGGTCATCCACCAGAAGGACCTTCTGGCCAGGCTGGATCGCGTCAGTATGGATCTCCAGAGTGGCCTTGCCGTACTCCAGATCATAATCGACAGACTTGGTCTCTCTGGGGAGCTTGCCCTTTTTCCGGATCAGGACCAGGGGCTTGTGGAGGTTGTAGGCAAGAGGAGCGCCGAAGCAGAAGCCTCTGGACTCAGCGCCGGCCACAACGTCAAAATCGATGTCTTTGACCATATCCTGCATGGTATCAATGGCAAGGCGAAGGCCGTCCGCGTCCTGGAGAACGCTGGTAATATCACGGAACATGATTCCGGGCTCCGGAAAATCCGGGATCGTCAGCACATAATCTTTCAGTTCTTTCATCTGTTGGCTCCTTTCGTATCCTGACCGGCCTGCTGCCGGAAATCATTCATTCCTATTATAATTTCAGCCGCGGGCGACTGCAAGGGACAAGTGGGAGAGAAGGGGCCTTCTCAGGGGCCGCCTGTGCTGGTTTCCTCCTTCGGTTTCTATGGTATTGGAAGGCCCCTTCTGCTATAATAAGGGGCAGAGAAGCACGAGGAGAGAAAGCCTGCCTGAGGGGCAGGCCCAGACAAAAACAAATAAAGGAGGCTAGTTTATGATGAAATTTTATGTATGCAAGCAGTGCGGCAAGATGGCTGTCCTGTTCCGCGAATCCGCATGCCCGACCAAGTGCTGCGGCGAAGCCATGGAAGAGATCATTCCCGGCACCACCGACGCTGCCCGTGAGAAGCACGTGCCCGCAGTGGAAGTGAACGGAAACACCGTCAGGGTCCAGGTAGGCGATGTCATTCATCCTATGCTGGAGAAGCACTTCATCGAGTGGATCATTCTTGAGACCAACCAGGGCTTCCAGAAGAAGGACCTGGCTCCCGGCCAGGAGCCCGTAGCCGTCTTCGCTCTGGCAGAGGGTGAGACCCCTGTAGCGGCTTATGAGAGCTGCAACCTGCACGGCATCTGGAAGGCTGACATCTGATCGGCGCTTCTGACCGCTAAGACCGCATAAAGAACCGGCATCTCCGATGGACCGTTGGTCTGTCGGGGATGCCGGTTTTTGTGTGTCCTGTGTTTTTCCGCTGTCTGTATGCTGTTTGCAGATCCGCTTTGCCTTCTTTGCCCTTCTCAGAGCCGAAAGATCTCTCTGGCCTCCCGGAGGCGGTCTCCGAACTGGTCATAGAAGGTGCCGGGGCCGTCATAGGGGCGGGCGTAGAAGGTCTGGAGCAGATACCATCGGACCTGTTCTGTCAGGGCGGGGTCTTCTCTGGAAGAGAGCCTGTTCCGGATGCCCTCCAGCAGGTAGTGCCAGTCGGTGACAAAGGCTTCATAGGAAGCCAGGTCCGGGATCTCCAGCCAGCGGCTGATCCGGATCTTGGTCCTGCCGGGTTCGGGACAGCCCCCCTCCACCACAAAGTAGCGGAAGCCCTCTCCCTCATAGGACCTGCCCAGGGGGAAGAGCCGGCAAAGGCCGGGCCGGAAGGAGTGGATCCCGCACAGGCCCTCGTCAGAGAGAAAGCCGCAGGCGCCCGTCTCCTCGTCCATCAGGAGATGGGGGAGGGCCAGGCCCTGGTCCGCGTGAAGGGCGATCTTATCCCCCAGGAGGTCTTCGAAGGACCGGCCCAGGTGCCGGGTCAGCTGGTCGATATCATAGGGGTCCAGATGGATGCTGTCGCCCATGCCTCTGCAGCATTTGCCGCAGCCGGCGCAGGACCGGCAGGCGATCTTTGCCATCTCTCTGGAAGTCATGAACTGCGCCATGGTGCCTCCTTCAGGCCCTTTCAGGCCTCTCCGGGATCTTCCGTATCCTCCCCGGGATCCCCGGCGGCAGGATCTTCTCCGGCCTCTGGATCTTCCTCAGCAGGGGGATCCGAGGGATCTTCCAGACTGTCAGCGCCCTCCTCCAGGGTCAGAGGAGCGGTGACGGGCGGGGCCGCGGCGGCGTCCTGTTCCATCTGGCTGGGAGGCCCCGGTTCTTCCTCCTCCATAAGGTCGGCCAGGGTCAGGGTCATCATATCCTCCTGGGTGGGATTTTCCATGGCCGCGATCCGGCGGGCCTGGTTGGTGATGAACTGCTCGAACATGTTGCGGACCTCGCGGGCGTTGGCAAAGTTCTCCCGCCGGGTCATTTTTTTGACGCTGATCATGGCCCGGATCTGCTTCTGGACGCCTTCATCCAGCTTATAGTCATACTTCCTGCAGCGCTGGAGGAAGATCTCCTCCAGCTCATCCACCGAATAATCCGGGAACTCGATGTATTTGTTGAACCGGGACTCCAGGCCGGGGTTGCTTTCAATGAATTTCTTCATGGGACCGGTATAACCTGCCACGATCACAACGAAGTCGTCCCTGTGGTCTTCCATGGCCTTGAGGATGGTGTCGATGGCTTCCCTGCCGAAGGAATCCCTGTCGTCACCGGAGGCGAGGGCGTAGGCTTCATCGATGAAGAGGACGCCGCCCATGGCCTTCTTGATGGCTTCCTGGGTCTTCAGGGCGGTCTGGCCCACATAGCCTGCCACCAGGCCGGACCGGTCCACCTCCACCAGCTGTCCCTTGGACAGAACGCCGATCCGCTTGTAGAGCTTGGCGATGATCCGGGCAACGGTGGTCTTGCCGGTGCCGGGATTGCCCGTGAAGACAAGATGGAGAGAAACGGGGACCGCCTTGAGGCCGGTCTCGCTCCGCATCTTCTGGATCTTGACGAAATCCATCAGCTCCCGGACATCATGCTTGATGGTCTTCAGGCCGATCAGCTCGTCCAGTTCCTCCTGGGGGTCCCGTTCGGGCTCTGCCGGTTCTTCCGGCATCGGTTCGGGGGCCTCCGCTTTTGCCTGGTCCCTTCTGGCCCTGGCGGCAGCCAGCTCGGGATCGGCCGCCAGAAGCCCGTTGGCTTCATCCAGGGCGTCCCGGGCCTGCTTCAGGGCGTCCTCGCCGGAAGCGGCTGTCTTTTTCTTCGCGGGCTTTTTGCCTGTAGCCGGGGGATCCTTCCTGCCGGAGCCGGCTCCCGTGACCGCGTCTGTCAGGCTGCCGAAAAAATCACCGTATAAGCGTCTGAGATCATCCTCTCTGGACATATCCGATCCTCCCTGTTTCTATGTAGGGGCCGCCGCGGCCCTTGTCCGCCGGCGGCCGTATGCTCTGCGCTGCCTTCAGTATATAGAACCTGCCGGCAAAATGCAAAACGCTTTGGAGGAAGCCCTGCAGTCAGACTTTTTCTAACATCCGGCATAAAAGGCAAAAAAAGGAACCATGTATTCAAAATTGATTGTACCATACAATTATTTTGAGACAGTAAGACCTTCTGATCCGGCTGAGAGGCCGGGACGGCCGCGGATACGGGAGCGGAAAGGGCATCTCTTTGACCGGAATCATCTATATATTTGTGCAGGTGGCCTTCCGCGAAGCCGGAAGACCCGGAAGGAGAAGAGCGTAGATTGGAAACCAGACTGCGTATCGGCGGAAGCAGACAGTTCCAGGACCTGTATTTCTGTTTCTGCGGCTATGAAAAATGCGATCCCTACCACCATTTCGGACCGGCGGTCCGTTCGAATTACCTGATCCACTTCATCCTGTCGGGGAAGGGCAAGTATGTCAGGGGCGATCATACCTTTCAGCTTGGCGCAGGAGAGGGATTCCTGATCGAGCCCGGCAAGCAGACCTACTACGAAGCGGACGGCAAAGAGCCCTGGGAATATATCTGGGTGGGCTTTGACGGAAAGATCGCCGGCGATCTCATGGAGCAGATCGGACTGGCGGGAGAGAACATGACCTTCCGCAGCGGCCACGGAGAGGAACTTCTGGAGGTCGTCAATGACCTTCTGGCCCTGGACTCGTCCTCCAACGCAAACGAGCTCATGCAGATCAGCATCCTCTACCGCTTCATCGCCTGTCTGAACCGGGACGCTTCTCCCCTTTTCGCGGAAAGGACCCAGGGCAACGCCTATGTCCGCAAGGCCATGGAATTTATCCAGTACAACTACGCTTCCCGGATCCAGGTCGAGGATATCGCGGCCTACGTCAACATCAACCGGTCCTATCTGTATTCTCTCTTTGTCAGGGAGATCGGCATGTCTCCCAAGGACTATCTGGTCACCTGCCGGCTGACCAGGGCGGCGGAGATGCTGGATTACACCCAGCTTTCGGTGGAAAGCATCGCCCTTTCCTGCGGCTACCGGGATCCGGCTGTCTTTACCAAGGCCTTCCGCAAGAAGTTCGGCCTGTCCCCCATCCGCTACCGGCAGAGAACAGAAAAACGTGCCAGGGATTCCATGATGGATGGGCCTTCCGTAAAAGTGACGGAGCAGACGCTGAAAAATGAATAAAAGATGTACATGGTGACGGGACTGTTCCTCTGGGAACAGTCCCGTTTTTTAAAACTATACAAAGGAATGTGAAAATTTTGCCAATCTAAATGCAACAATTTGACAAATGTATATAACTCTCGTTACTAACTCCCGAAGGCTCCCTGCGGATAGAATAAGAGCGTATTCAATCACACTGCGGAGTTTTCGCAGTATATACCACAAAAGGAGGGTTATATGAAAAAACGTTTACTGGCAGCGATGCTTGCCGGAACCATGGTCCTGTCCCTCGCGGCTTGCGGCGGCGGCTCTTCCTCTTCCTCTGGCGGCTCCGATGCATCCGGCGGCGACGCGGCTCCCGCTGCATCCGGTGACACACTTCAGGTCAACATCTGGGACAACAACCAGCTGGCAGGCCTTCAGCAGATCGCTGACGAGTGGTCCGCTGAGTCCGGCATCAAGGTCCAGATCAACGTCGTAGACTGGGACAACTACTGGACACTGCTCGAGGCAGGCGCTTCCGGCGGCCAGATGCCCGACGTATTCTGGATGCACTCCAACACCGCTCAGATGTACATGGAGAACGATCTGCTTCTTCCTCTGGATGACTACATCGCAGCAGACGACGCCATCGATCTGGACAACTACTATGAAGGCATCGTAGACCTCTACAACCGTGATGACAACGGCGTGCAGTACGCGCTTCCCAAGGATCACGACACCATCGCTCTGCTCTACAACAAGGCTATCTTCGACAAGTACGGCGTAGACTATCCCACCGATGACTGGACATGGGAAGATCTCCGCGACGCTGCCGCCAAGATCACCGAGGCCGGCGCTGCTGACGGCATCTACGGCTATGCCATCAACTCCTCCAACAACCAGGACGGCTGGTACAACATCATCTATGATTACGGCGCACAGGTCATCACCGATGATCACAAGGGCACCACGATCGGTTCCGCCGAAGGCAAGGCCGGCATGGAAATGCTCCGCCAGATCCTTGAAGTCTCTGCTCCTCAGACCACTGTTGCCGAGACCGGCACAGACTCCCTGTTCAACTCCGGCCTCTGCGCTATGATCACACAGGGCTCCTGGATGATCAACACCTTCTACACCAACGAGAATTCCGCCAACTACGCATGGGCTATGCTTCCTTACGCTGACGTGAACGGCAACGGCCAGTGCGACGCGGGCGAGCGTTATTCCGCTTACAACGGCCTTGGCTGGGCAGCTTCCGCCTCCACTGCCAACCCTGACGCATGCTACAGCCTGATCTCCTACTTCTGCTCCGAAAAGGGCCAGAAGGAACAGGCCCAGCTCGGCGTTACCATGGGCGGCATGAAGGGCATCTCCGAAGACTTCGCCAACGCATTCGAGGGCATGGATGTTTCCGCATTCGTCCGCGCTGAAGAAGAAGGCGACCTGTTCTTCCGTCCTTACACCAGGAACACCACTGTCTGGGAAGATGCCCTTCAGCAGAACGGCGCATTCCTGGATGCGTGGCTGAATCCTTCCGATCCTGCCGTTATGGCAACCGCCTGCGACAACGCTCAGACCATCATCGAGAACGCGATCGCTGCTGAATAATCTGAAGGAAAACCCGGATCCTGACGGGAATCTCCTGAGAATCCCGTTATAATCCTGTGATGACGCGGCCGGAGTCCGGCGCCCCCGGCTCCTGCCGCTTTTCATCACTCTTTTCAGGGAGGAACCCGCATGAAGAAAAAGATGACGCTGGCCGAGAAGAGGGAGGCTAGATGGGCATATCTGTTCGTCGCCCCCACCATGATCGGCCTGATCGTTCTGAACTTCTATCCTATCTTTAACACGGTCTATCAGTCCTTCTGCAAGACCGGCGACTTCGGCAAGGGCAATATCTTCGTCGGCCTTGCCAACTATCAGGCTGTCCTTTCTGCCGGTGAGACCTGGCAGTCCCTCTGGAATACCATTAAATACGCCCTGATCGAAGTTCCCTTCGGCATCGTGATCGCCCTGATCCTTGCCGTTCTCCTGAACAAGAAAATCGGCGGCCGGTCCATCTACAGGACCATCTTCTTCCTTCCCATGGTCTGCGCGCCCGCAGCCGTCGCCATGGTCTGGAAGTGGCTTTACAATACCCAGTTCGGTCTCCTGAACAACGTTTTCCATGCGAACATCTCCTGGATCTCCGATCCCAAGATCGCATGGATTTCCATCGGCATCATCGGTGTCTGGTCCATCATCGGCTACAACATGGTCCTGTTCATTTCAGGCCTGCAGGAAATTCCCGGTGACTACTATGAAGCTGCCTCCATCGACGGCGCTTCCGGTCTCCGCCAGTTCTTCTCCATCACCGTTCCGCTTCTGTCTCCCACGACCTTCTTCATCGTGCAGACCAGAATCATCGGCGCGCTGACCATCTTTGACCTTATGTTCATGGTCATGGATAAGACGAACGTGGCTCTGCCCAAGGTCCAGTCCATTGTTTATCTGTTCTATCAGTACTCGTTCACCAACGGCAATAAGGGCTACGGCGCCACCATCGTCATGGTGCTCCTTGCCTTTATCATGATTCTTACCTGGATCCTGCAGCAGGTCGAGAAGAAAGCCGTCTACCACGCGTAAAGGGAGGTAAGTATGGAAGGCTCAATCGCAAGACAGAGAATGAATAAGATTCTCACCCATATCGTGCTGATCATCATGTCCTTCATCATGCTGGTCCCCTTCGCATGGATGATTCTGACAGCACTGAAGACCAATCAGGAATCTATTTCCGTCAATCCCTTCTACATCCTGCCCCACAACGGCTGGCACTGGGAGAACTTCGCGACTGTATGGAAGAGCTATAACTTCCTGATTCTCTACAAGAACACCCTGCTGATGATCTTCTGGCGCGTCGTCTGCGCCTGCCTGACCGCCACCATGGCCGGCTACGCCTTCGGACGCCTGAAATTCCCGGGCAAGAGCTTCCTCTTCTCTCTGGTCCTTATCCAGATGATGGTCCCGGCTCAGATCTTCATCATCCCTCAGTACCTGATGGTCTCCAACATGGGCATGCTCAATTCCATGTTCGGCCTGGTCTTCCCCGGTCTGGTCACCGCCTTCGGCACCTACCTCCTGAAGACCGGCTATGAAGGACTTCCCAAGGATCTGGAGGAAGCCGCCATGATCGACGGCTGCAACATCGGACAGAGATTTACCCGGATCATGATGCCTCTGACCAGAAGCTCCATGGTGTCCCTGGGTATCTTCACCGCAGTCTTCGCCTTCAAGGATCTGATGTGGCCCATGATCGTCTGCACCAACGCGACGACCACCACCCTGTCCGCGGGTCTTGCCAAGATGCAGGGCCAGTATGGCAGCGAATATCCTACCATGATGGCAGCAGCTACGCTGGCCGTCCTTCCTATGGTCATTATCTACGTTATCTTCCAGAAGCAGTTCGTGGAAGGTATCGCGACATCGGGCGGCAAGCTCTGATCGTCAGTCCATAAGCATCAGAGGACCCGGAAATATGCTTTTGCTGTTTCCGGGTCCTTTTTATCGAAAAGGGGCGGCAGGAGAACAGTTGGTTTCATGAAAGAAAAGTTTGGAAAGTTCCTGGCATCTGAAAAGAAAAAGCTGGCGGGCATGGACCGCAGGCAGAAGATCGCTTATCTGGCAGAGTACTACTGGCTCTGGGCCCTGGGGATCTTCGGGGGCCTCTTCATGGCCGTCTATATTCTCTGGCACGCCTTTTTTACCGTGAAGGACTACCGTTTTTATGTCCTGTTCGTCAACGCGCCCATTGAAGCGTCGCAGGAGATCGGCAACCGGTCCGCCCTCAGGCAGGGCTTTATCGACCGCATGGGCTATGACCTGAAGGAAGGGATGGTGGAGTTCGGAACCGCCTCCTACTTCAACGCGGCCGTGGACGGCGGGACCAACAACTCCTATTTCCAGTCCTTTGTGGCTGTGGTGGAGGCCGGCCACCTGGACGCGGCCGTCATGGAAGAGGACAACCTCAAAGCCGTCGGCGCCGCCGGCCGCTTTCTGGACCTTTCCCGGGGCGAGGCGGCGGACCTGTTCGCTCCCTACGCGGACCGCTTTGTCTACGCCGTCCCCTATGATACGGAGTATTCCGAGGACCCGGTCCCGGTGGGCATTGATATCTCGGATTCCGACCTGGGCAGGATGGGCGTCTACGAGGACGGATGCGTCCTCGGCATCGGCGCCTACAGCAGCCATCCGGAGGACGTGAAAGCCTTTCTGGAATACATCGGAGCGGAAGGGAGGCAGCCTTGAAAAAAAGAATTACCGCTTTTCTGGATAATGATTCCGCCTTTGGCCGGATGATGGCCTGGTGCCTTTCCGTGATCGGGGGGAACCTCATGTTCGTCGTCTTTTCCCTGCCGGTCCTGACCATAGGCCCGGCCCTGGCGGCTCTTTCCTATACCATGATGCGGGCCATCCGGGAGGAGGCGGACATCAACCCTGCCAAAGAATTCTGGAAGGGCTTCCGGGACTGCTTCCTGAAGGCCCTCCTCTGGTGGATCCTGGTCCTGGTCCTTCTGGTCATCGGGATCCTGGATATCCGCTTTACGGCCCATATGGGCGGGATCCTGGACTACTTCCGCTACGCTGTCTACGGAGTCCTGGGCTTTCTCCTGGTCCTGACCCTGGTCCTCTATCCGGTCATGGCCGCCTTTGAGAACACCCTGCCCTCTCTGGTCAGGAGCGCCCTTTATTTCGCGGGGAAGAACCCCCTCAGGGCCGTCCTGATCGCCCTGATCCAGATCGGCCCCCTGGTCCTGACCTACATGGACCTGTCCCGCCTTCCCCTCTACGCCTTTCTCTGGTCGGTCTGCGGCTTTGCCCTGACCGAGCTGATCGCCTGCCGGCTCCTGCTGCCGGATTTCGACGTCTTTCTGAAAAAGCCCGAAGAGGAGCAGGAAGAGGCCTGAAAAAGCAGGATTCACATCTGTACAACCCGCGCGGTCCCTGCCGGGCACCGTGCCAGCCAAGGAGGAGAGTTCCCTGATGTCGATTATCTATCATAAGAACACCCGTATTTTTCATCTGACCAATTCTTCGATTTCCTATGTGATCCGGATCATGGAGAACGGACAGGCGGAGAATCTGTATTACGGAAAGAAGATCCATGACAGAGAGGGCCTGGAGTGCTTCCATGAGGAAGCCATGCGGTCCCATCTGGCCGTGGCCCTGCCTGAGCCTTCCATCCTGTCCATGCAGTATACCAGACAGGAGTATCCCGGCTACGGGCGCGGCGACTACAGGAGCCCTGCCTTTGTGATCCTTCAGGAGTCGGGAAGCCGGATCAGCGACTTCACCTATGTCTCTCACCGGATCGAAGAGGGCAAGCCCTCCCTGGCTCCCCTTCCCGCCACCTACGCGGAGGATCCCTCGGAGGCCCAGACCCTGACGATCTGCTTCCATGACGATCTGTCGGATACAGACCTGGACCTGGTCTATACCATCTACAGGGACTATCCGGTCATCACCAGGCACGCCAGGATCAGCCAGAAGGGCCCGGAGTCCGTCACCATCGAGCGGGCCATGTCCGCCAGCGTGGAGCTGCCGGACAAGAAATTTGAAATGATCCGCCTGACCGGCGCCTGGGCAAGGGAGCGCTATATCAAGACGACTCCCCTTGAGGTGGGGATCCAGGCCGTCCACAGCCTGACCGGCACCGGCTCCAGCGCCGAGGCCAACCCCTTCCTGGCCCTCCAGAGGCCCGGCACCACGGAGAGCGCGGGAGAGGTCTACGGCTTCTCTCTGGTCTACTCCGGCAACTTCCTGGCCCAGACGGAGGTTTCCTCCTTTGACCTGACCCGGGTCATGCTGGGCATCAATCCCGAATCCTTTGCCTGGAAGCTGGAGAGCGGAGAGTCCTTCACCACCCCCGAGGCGGTCATGGTCTATTCCGACCAGGGCCTCGGCCATATGAGCCGGGTCTACCACAGGCTTTACAGGACCCGTCTGGTCCGGGGCGTCTGGAGAGACAGGCCCCGTCCCATCCTGCTCAACAACTGGGAAGGGACCTATTTCGACTTCGATGAGAACAAGCTCCTGGAAATGGCTTCCCGGGCAGCGGAAGCCGGCATCGAGCTTTTTGTCCTGGACGACGGATGGTTCGGCAAGCGCAACGACGACTATGCCGGCCTGGGCGACTGGTTCTGCAACATGGAAAAGATCCCTTCGGGCATCAGCGGCCTGTCCGAGAAGATCGAGGCCCTGGGCCTCAAGTTCGGCCTCTGGGTCGAGCTGGAGATGATCAACAAGGATTCCGACCTCTACCGGGCCCATCCGGACTGGCTGATCGCCTGCCCGGGCCGGTTCGAGAGCCATTCCCGCCACCAGCACGTCCTGGACTTCACCAGGAAGGAGGTCGTGGACCATATCTATGAGATGATCTGCAGGGTCATCGATTCCTCCAGGATCTCCTATATCAAGTGGGACATGAACCGCTACATGACGGAACCCTTCAGCGTCGCTCTGCCGGCGGACCGCCAGGGAGAGGTCATGCACCGCTACATCCTGGGCGTCTATGATCTCTATACCAGGCTGACGGAACGGTTCCCGGAGATCCTCTTCGAGTCCTGCGCAAGCGGCGGCGCCCGGTTCGATCCCGGCATGCTCTATTTCGCCCCCCAGGCCTGGACCAGCGACGATACCGACGCCTATGAGCGCTGCAAGATCCAGTACGGATCTTCCCTGGTCTATCCCGTGGTCTCCATGGGCGCCCATGTTTCCGCCGTTCCCAACCACCAGCTGGCCCGGACCACCCCCATCGAGACCCGGGCGGCCGTGGCCATGTTCGGGACCTTCGGCTATGAGCTGGACCCCGCCATGCTGTCGGATTATGATATCGAGATCATCAAGGGCCAGACCGACTTTGTGAAGAAGTACAGAGACCTGATCCAGATCGACGGCGATTTCTACCGGCTCCTCAGCCCCTTCGAAGGGAATGAGACGGCCTTCGCGGCTGTGTCCCGGGATAAGAAACGGGCTGTGGCCACCTTTGTCCAGAGGCTCAACAAGGTCAACGCCTCCTGGCTCCGCCTGCGCTTCGCGGGCCTGGCCGAGGATGTCCTCTACAGGGTCAGTCATCAGGTTGGAGGAAATATCCTGACGACAGAGGCCTACGGCGACGAGCTCATGTACGCGGGCCTTCCCATCGACCGGGAGGAACTCCTGCGCCAGGGCGGAGATTTCGCGGCCCTGGTCTTTACCCTGGAGGCAAAGGAGGCATAAACCTTTATACAATTTCTGTGAGATTGACACAATAATGTTTTACAATACATATACAGCCGGCTGACAGATGCCGTCGGGGGACAGTGATCGGCAGGGGGGAGTATGGAAACGCAGAAGCATACAGCGACAGGATATACGGAGATGGAAGACTACAGGTGCCTGGAGAATCTGCAGAGGAGCCTGATGGACCTCTGCCTGGTCTACTGCGGCCGGGAAAAGACCAGGAAGGGGGTAGAGTTCAAGACCCTGCCCCGGAGGCATTATTCCATTCATTTCGTGGAAAGCGGGAAAGGAGTCTTTCATCTGGGGGACAGGACCTACCGGCTTCAGAAGGGGGACCTCTTCTTTATCCAGCCCGGCGTGGCCTGCAGCTACAGGGCGGACGCGGCAGACCCCTGGACCTATTCCTGGATCGGCTTTACAGGCATAGCGGCGGACCGGTATGTGACAAGATGCGGCCTTGGCCTGAACAGCCCCGTTTCCCATACGGATTCCCTGGACAGGATCTCTGCCCTGATCAAGAAGATCCTGGATTCCAGGAGCCTCAGCCTGTCGGGGGAGCTCTTCCGGGACGCCTGCCTGATGATGATCCTGTCCCTTCTGGTGGAAGGACAGGAAAAGAAGGCGGGGAGCGGCGATCCGGACCCGGAAAGGTCCGGCCCCGACTACATCCAGAAGGCGGTGGTCTATATCGATGACCACTTCGAAAAGAATATCCGGATCGGGGAACTGGCCTCCTTCCTGGGCGTGTCCAGAAGCCATTTTTCCTCGGCCTTCCGCAAGGCCGTGGGCTGCTCGGTCCAGGAATACATCATGTCCCTGCGCATGAACAAGGCGGTCAGTCTTCTCCGGGAGACCTCCATGCCCGTGGGGGCTGTGGCCGCGGCGGTGGGATACGGAGACCAGCTGGCCTTTTCCAGGGTCTTCCGCAAGCGCTACGGGGTCAGTCCCCTCCATTTCCGCAACCAGGAAAGGGAACTCCTGGTCTTTTCCCAGAAGGGAGATTTCAAGGATTCCGATCTCTGACGGCTCCTTTCGGGATTTTTGAGCCGCTGAAAACCTGCCTCATTGACTATGGGGCAGGTTTTTTTTATACTGGATTTCTGAGCAAAGGGAAAGGCAAAGACAGACGACATGACAATATTGGAACTGATAAGCGGCAGTATCCTGCTGGGCGCGGGCCTGGCCATGGATGCTTTTACTGTGTCTGTGGCGGACGGGCTCCAGGAACCGGACATGAAGAGGGGAGAAGCCCTGCGGATCGCGGGGACCTTCGCCTTTTTCCAGTTCATCATGCCTCTGGCAGGCTGGCTCTGCGTCCATACCATCGCCGAGACCTTTGTCCTCTTCCAGATGCTGGTCCCCTGGATCGCTCTCCTGCTCCTCTGCTGGATCGGGGGCGGCATGCTCCTGGAGGGGATCCGCGGCGGACAGGAGGAAGCGGAAGAGACCGGGGCCATCGGGACCCGGGACCTGATCGTCCAGGGAGTGGCCACCTCCATCGACGCCCTGTCGGTGGGCTTTGCCATTGAGCCCTACAGCCTGGGAGAGGCCCTGGCGGCCTGCCTGCTGATCGGCCTGGTGACCCTGGCCATCTGTCTGGGCGGCCTGAAGGCAGGCCGGGGTGCCGGGACCTACCTGGCCGGCAAGGCGCCCCTGGTGGGCGGGGTCATCCTGATCGGCATCGGACTGGAGATCTTCATCCGGTCCTTTATGTGAGTTTTTTCCATCGAACCAGATCCGGCCCTGTCCGGGTCCAAAATACAAGCAGATGAAAGCCGATGCCTTCCGGCGGGAGGCTTTCGGAACGGAGGCGAACATGAGCGATTATTCCATCAATACCAAGTGTGTCCAGAGCGGCTATACGCCTGAGAACGGCGGGCCCCGGCAGATCCCGATCATCCAGTCCACCACCTTCAAGTACGATACCAGCGAGGACATGGGCAGGCTGTTCGATCTGGAGGCGTCCGGCTATTTCTATACCAGGCTCCAGAACCCTACCAATGATATGGTAGCCGCCAAGATCGCGGACATGGAAGGCGGTACCGCCGGCATGCTGACCAGCTCCGGTCAGGCTGCCAACTTCTTCGCTCTTTTCAATATCTGCGAGGCAGGCAGCCACATCGTGGCCTCCTCCACCATCTACGGCGGGACCTTCAACCTGATCAGCGTGACCATGGCCAAGATGGGCATCGAGGCCACATTCGTCTCCCCCGACGCCACTGAAGAAGAGCTCCATGCCGCCTTTAAGGACAACACCCGGGCCATGTTCGGCGAGACCATTGCCAACCCTGCCCTGACCGTTCTGGATATCGAGAAATTTGCCCGCGTGGCCCATGCCCACGGCGTTCCGCTGATCGTGGACAATACCTTCCCCACCCCCGTCAACTGCAGGCCCATCGAATGGGGCGCTGACATCGTGACCCATTCCACCACCAAGTACATGGACGGCCACGGCGCGGCCGTGGGCGGCGCCATCGTGGACAGCGGAAGATTTGACTGGATGGCCCACGCCGACAAGTATCCGGGCCTGTGTACCCCCGATGATTCCTACCACGGCATCGTCTACGCCGAGAAGTTCGGCAACGGGGCGGCCTTCATCACCAAGGCGACCAGCCAGCTCATGCGGGACTTCGGCTCCATCCAGGCTCCCCAGAACGCCTTCTACCTGAACCTGGGCCTGGAATCCCTCCATGTCCGGATGCCCCGCCATGTGGAGAACGCCATGGCTGTGGCCGAGTTCCTCCAGTCCCATCCGGCCGTGGAATATGTCAACTATTCCGGCCTTCCGGGCAACAAATACTATGAGGTCGCCAGGAAATACATGCCCAACGGCGGCTGCGGCGTAGTCTCCTTCGAGCTGAAGGGCGGCCGGAAGGCAGCGGAGACCTTCATGAAGCACCTGAAGCTGGCCGCCATCGAGACCCATGTGGCCGACGCCAGGACCTGCTGCCTGAACCCTGCCACCTCCACCCACAGGCAGATGAACGACGAGCAGCTCCGCCAGGCAGGCGTTCCCGCCGGCCTGGTCCGCATGTCCTGCGGTCTGGAGGACAAGAAGGACCTGATCGCCGACCTGGCCCAGGCCCTGGACGCCATCTGAACGGAATCATAAGAATAAGAAAAAGAAGAGAGGCCTTCAGGTCCCTGCCGGAGCGGCGGGGCCTGGAGGCCTCTTCCCGTGGATGCTTCCCGGCCAGGGGCCGGGTCCGCGAATGTCTTTTATCCGGTCTTTTCCAGTCCTTCCGGCCTCAGCCTCCGATCTCCTGGGCCCTTTCCAGGGAGGCGTAGACGCCGTTCTTTTCCAGAAGCTCCTGCCGGGATCCCAGCTCGCAGATCCCCTGGTTCTCAATGACGGCGATCTGGTCGGCCCCCCGGATGGTGGAGAGCCTGTGGGCGATCACGATGCAGGTCCTGCCCAGGCTCAGGGCGTCCAGGCTGGACTGGATCTTTCTTTCCGTGACGGAATCCAGGGCCGAGGTGGCCTCGTCCAGGATCAGGATGGGAGGCTCCTTGAGGAAGACCCGGGCGATGGAGATCCGCTGCTTCTGGCCGCCGGAGAGGATCACGCCCCGCTCTCCCACAAAGGTATGGTAGCCGTCGGGCATGGCCATGATCTCATCGTGGATCTCCGCCCGGACGGCGGCGGCCACCACCTCCCTGTCGGTGGCGTCCGGCCTGCCGTAGCGGATGTTTTCCATGACGGTGCCGGCAAAGAGGAAGACATCCTGCTGGATGATGCCGATATGGCGGCGGAGGCTGTCCTGGGTGATCTTCCTGACATCGATCCCGTCGATCTTCACAGCCCCTTCGGAGACGTCATAGAAGCGGGGCAGGAGGTGGCACATGGTGGTCTTGCCTCCGCCCGAGGATCCCACCAGGGCCAGGGTGGTGCCGGGCTCCACGGTCACGGTGACATTTTTCAGGACGTCGGTCCCGTCGCCGTAGTGGAAGCTGACGTCCTCATAGGTGATCCGGCCGGCCACGTCCGTCAGGTCCAGGGCGTCCGGGGCGTCTTTGATCTCAGGCTCTGTCCGCATGATCTCCAGGAAGCGGGAGAAGCCCGCGGTGCCCTGGGTATAGATCTCCATGAACTGGGTCAGCTTCCGGACCGGAGTCGTAAAGGCGGAGACATAGAGGGTAAAGGTCAGGAGGTCCACCAGGTCCAGGGTCCCGTTCATGAGCATGCCGCCGCCCGCGGCGATGACGGCCACCTGCATGAGGCCGATGGTGGCCTCCATGCCTCCCATGAAAAGGCCCATGGCCTTATAGTAGCTTTCCTTGCTCTTTTTGAAGCTTTCATTGGCAGCCTGGAATTTGTCCTCTTCCACCTGCTCGTTGGCAAAGGCCTTGGAGGTCCGGATCCCGGAAATCCCGCTTTCAATGGCGGCGTTGATCTCGCCGGTCTTTTTCTTGACCTCCCGGTTGGCCCTGCGCATGTTCAGGCGCTGCTTCATGGAATAGAAGATGGCGATGGGGAGCAGGACGATCAGGACCAGGGTCAGGCGGGGGTTGATGAAGAAGAGGATGGTGACCGCCCCCACGATGGTCAGGGTGCAGGTCAGGATGTTCTCGGGGCCGTGGTGGGCCAGCTCCACGATCTCAAAGAGGTCGTTGGTCACCCGGCCCAGGAGGACGCCGGTCCGGTTCCTGTCAAAGAAGCTGAAGGAAAGCCTCTGCATGTGGGCAAAGACATCGGCGCGCATGTCCGCCTCCACCAGGGTCCCGCAGCCGTGGCCGATGACGGTCACCAGGTACTGGAAAAAGGCCCGGAGCAGGTAAGCGAGAAGGACCAGGCCCATGACCGTGAAAAAGGCGGCATACATCCGGGCGGGCAGAAGGGTGTTCATGGCCTTCCGGGTGATATAGGGGAAGGAAAGGTCAATGACCGAGATCAGGGCTGAGAACAGCATGTCCACGGCGAACATCTTCTTATGGGGCAGCATATAGGAAATAAAAATGGAAAGGTCGGACTTGGAAAAATCCTTCCGGTTCTGGCTCTTCACGGGGCTCCTCCCTCTGCCGGCCGGGGGCCGGCTTCCTGCTTTGTCTTTATTATAAGAGGACTGTCTGCCGGGGGGCAATAAAAAAGAGGGACCGCGCCCCGAAGGGAGCAGCCCCTCCGCGCCCGGGGCGCGTATGGTGAGGAAAGGAAACAGATGCTTTGTCATGCCTTCTGAAGGAGGCCGGCCCGGACCAGGGCTTCATCGATCCTGAGGCCCAGGACGCAGGCGGCCGCGGTCTTCAGAGCGTCTCCGGGAAGGAAGGGAAGGACGCAGGCGGCCAGGGAAGCCCTCAGGTCCATGCCGGTCACCCGCATGAACCAGGCGGTCCCGAAGGCGTAGAGAAGGACCGTCCCCAGGACCATGCCGGCAGCCGCGGAGAGGATCCTGCCGGCGCCGCGGGACCTTCTTCCGAAGCGGTCATAGAAGAGACCGGAGAAAAAGGCCAGGAAAAGGTAGCCGGCAATGTAGCCGCCCGTCATGCCCAGAAGGACGCCGGGCCCGCCCGCGAAGCCGGCAAAAACGGGAAGGCCGACCGCCCCCAGGAGGATATAGAGGAGCTGGCTCAGGGTCCCCTGAAGGGGCCCCAGGACCAGGCCGGAGAGCATGACCGAAAAGGTCGCCAGGGAAATGGGGACGCCGCCGGGAGCGGGGATGGACAGGGGGGCCAGGACACAGGTGAGGGCCGCGCACATGGCGGTCAGGACAAGATGCTGTGTTTTCATAGGACTCCTTTCTTGATGGCGCGGGACCTGGTCAGCCGCCGCTTTGAGCGTGGAGGGACCGGTCCCGCGGCCCGGATATCAGAATATCAGCAGGCCTCTTAATTGTCAACCTTTTTGATTATTGTCAACCGTATTGTCAACTCTAAAACTTTTGTGAAATCCCTGCCCCTGCCCCGGGGCCCGCTTGACAAGAAGAGGACCTGGTGATAATATCCACTCATACATTTAGCACTCAATTAGTTAGAGTGCTGATTAAATTGTCTTCAATTTAGTTGAAGGAAAGTGAGGTACGGATTTGGCAGCATTACCCGTTTACAATACACTGGCAGTGCCGAACGCCGGCATTGTGATCAAGACCGACTATTTCAAAAAGATGACCGGGGCCATTCCCGGAGAGGGAGAGAGGGTCTTTCTCCTGATCCTCCGGGACAACCTGGAGCCTGATGAGATCACGGCGGAGTCCTTCTATCCCATCGGAGTCTCCGGCATCATCAATGAGATCAACAACGAGGGCTATATCGTGATCCGGACCCGGAACCGGGTCAACATCGACGAGGTGGTGGTCTACCACGACCATTCCATCGACCTGTCCATCTCCAGGCGGCCCGATACGGACGAGACCGATCCCGATACGGAAGCGGCCATGGTCCGGGAGGCCAAGAAGGCGGTGGTCCGGTTCTCCGAGAAGTATCAGTGGGGCCAGGCCATCCGGGGCTATGTGTCCCAGTGGTCCACTCTGGAGGAGATCGCGGCCTCCATGTCCCCCTGGCTCATGAATTCCAATGAGGAGCGCTACGCCGTCCTGGCCGAGGACTCCCATGTCCGCCGGCTTAAGATGCTGGAGCAGATGATCTATGAGAACCTGGAGATGACGAAGATCCGGGGCGAGGCCCAGGCGGTCCAGGAAAACGAGCATGAAAGGATGTACCAGGAGTCTGCCATCCGGCGGCAGATCGAATATCTCCAGAAGAAGCTGGATGATATGCATCCCGAGACCGTTTCAGACCTGCGGCGCCTGGAGATCCGGGTCCAGGAATCGGGCATGAACGAGGAAGCCCGGAAGGAAGCGGACAAGGTCCTGCGGCGCCTGAAGATGGACGGTCAGCCCACCGCCGAGACCGGCATGCTCCAGGACTATCTGGAATTCCTGACCGGCCTGTCCTGGAAGAAGGAAAAGGCGGCGGACATCGATCTGGCCGCGGCTGAGGAGATCCTGGAGGAGGACCATTACGGCCTTCACAAGGTCAAGAAGAGGATCCTCCAGCAGATCGCCGTCATGAGCCTCAGGCGCATGCAGTCCGGCTCCATCCTCCTCTTTGTGGGCGCGCCCGGTACCGGCAAGACCAGCATCGGCCAGTCCATCGCCAGGGCCCTGGGCCGCAGGTATGTCCGGGTCAGCCTGGGCGGCGTCAGGGACGAGGCGGACATCCGGGGCCACAGACGGACCTACATCGGAGCCATGCCCGGCCGGATCATGGACGGCATCTCCAAGAGCGGCGTCTCCAACCCGGTCATGGTCCTGGACGAGGTGGACAAGCTGGGCGTTTCCTATCAGGGAGACCCTGCCAGCGCCCTTCTGGAGGTCCTGGATCCCGAGCAGAATTCCACCTTTACCGACCACTACATGAACGTGCCCTACGACCTGTCCAATGTCCTCTTCATCTGCACGGCCAACTCCATCGATACCATCCCGGCTCCCCTGCTGAACCGGATGGAGGTCATCCAGTTCCAGGGCTATACCCCTCTGGAAAAGAAGCAGATCGCCAGGCGCCACCTCCTGCCCAGGGCCATGCGGGCCGCCGGCATCCGGGAGGAGGACCTGTCCATCTCCGATGAGGTCCTGGACCTGATCATTTCCGACTATACCAGGGAGAGCGGCGTCCGCGGTCTGAAAAAGTGCATGGACGTCCTCTGCAGGACCACGGCCGTAGACCTGGTCCGGGGCGGAGGCAGCCGGGTGGAGATCCGGCCCGACAACCTGCGCGACTATATGGACATGCGGCCCATGACCCACGGCAGGGTCCGGGAAGCGGCCCGGCCCGGCGTGGTGACAGGCCTGGCCTGGACCAGGGTGGGTGGAGAGATCCTCTACATTGAGACCCTCCTGACCCCCGGCACCGGCAGGGTCGCCGTGACCGGCCAGCTGGGCGATGTCATGAAGGAATCGGCCCAGATCGCGGTGAGCCTGGTCCGGTCCCTCTATCCGGAAAAGGCGGACCTCTTCAAGGAGAACGACCTTCATATCCATGTGCCGGACGGGGCCACCCCCAAGGACGGCCCTTCGGCGGGCATCACCCTGACAACGGCCCTGGCCTCTCTGGTGACGGATACCCCCGTCAGCCCGGCCGTGGCCATGACCGGCGAGATCTCCCTCCAGGGACGGGTGAACCCCATCGGAGGCCTGCCGGAGAAGCTGATGGCGGCCCAGCGGGCCGGCGTCACCAGGGTCTTTATCCCGGCCGAGAACCGGGAGGACCTGCGGGACGTGCCCGAGGAGACCAGGAAGGCCCTGGAGATCATCCCCGTGGAGGAGGTCTCGGAGGTCCTGGACGCCCTGGAGATCCGGGGCTACGAGCCGGCTGTTTTCTCCTTTGAGAGGCCGCAGGCCAACTGACCCGGCAGGGCAGAGAAGGGAATACGGAAAAGGATCCGCGGAGGCGGCGGGCCATGGGGCCTGCCGCCTCTTTCCCATGCCGTTGAAAAATGCGGCGGGATAGATTAGACTGGAAGGGTATACAGACAGAAAGGAAGACCGGCCCCGGCCGGCCTCATGGAGGTAAGCTTGGCAGAAAAAAAGAACGTTAAGATCACCATCGGAGGAAGGACCATCACCCTGAGCGGCCATGAATCCGAAGAATATATGCAGGAAGTGGCGGCCTATCTGAACGGGAAGCGCGCTTCCTTCGCGGATGACAACGCCTACTGGAAGCTGTCGGAGGATATGCGGGCCATCATGCTGCAGCTGAATCTGGCAGACGACTACTTTAAGGAAAAGGAAAGGGCCTCGGAGCTGGAGCGCCGGCTCCTGACAGAGCGCAGCCAGTCGGAATCGGCCCTGCACCGGGTCCGGGCTGACCAGGAGGAAAAGGTCCGGGCCATGAAGAAGCAGCTGGACGAGACGAAGAAGCTCCTGGAAAAGAGCCGGTCCGAGGTCCGGAGGCTCCTGGACGAGTCGGCCCGGCGGGAGGAAGGCCTGAGCAGGAAGGAAGCCGACCTGGCCAGGCAGAGACGGGAAATGGAGACCGCCTCGGAGGCCCTGAAGAAGGAGATGGAGGCCCGTCTCCAGCTGGAGAAAAAGACCGGAGAAGAGATCGACAGGGTCCTGGAGGCCCGGGAAGCCCTGGACAGGGCCCTGGACCGGCTGTCCCAGACCCGCCGAGGACTCAGCTGAAAGGAAAAAAGCCATGAAAAAGAACCAGATGCGCCTTGCCGGCGCCGTGACCATCGCAGCTCTTGTTCTGTCCGCCTGCCAGGGGACCGGGACTTCCGCTCCCGCGGAAAAGGCAGGAGGCGCGGCCACCGCCGCCCCTGCCGCCGAGGAGGTCACGCCCCTTCAGGCCGCTGTCCTCTGCGGAGACGGAGCGGACGAGGACCTTGCCCTGATCCAGGAGGCCCTGACCGGCGGCATGCCGGACGCCCTCTTTTTTGACGCCGGAGGAAGCGCCGACAGGCAGGCGGACCAGGCTGCCCAGGCCCTGGAGGCCGGCGCCCGGATCCTCTTTGTATCCCCGGCCGTCCGGGAATCCTCCGAGGAGGCCCTCAGGCTGACGGATCTGGCAGGGGAAAGCGGCGCTGTCCTGGTCTTTTACGGCAGGCCCATGGAGGTGCCCGGAACAGAGGGGTCCCTCAGGACCGGCCAGGACCGGGTCTTTTACGTGGGCACCGACCCGGAGGAGGCCGGCAGGATCCAGGGAGAGACGGCAGGAAAACGGATCCTGGAGGACTATGAGGCCTTTGACCGGAACGGGGACGGGATCATTTCCTATGCCCTGTTCAAGGGCCAGGCAGGCCAGGGAGAAGCGGAAAAGCGGGCCAGATCTGCCGTAAAGGCCCTGACCCGGGTCCTGACCGAGGCGGGACATGAAGCCCCGGTCTACTTCAACAGCGACAATCCGGACGGCTACCAGCTGGATCTGACCGGGACCTGGTCCGCCCATGCGGTCCAGGACTACATGGAGACCAACCTCAGCCTCTATACGGATAAGGAAGACAACATGATCGAGCTGGTCCTGTGCGGCAATGACGACATGGCTTCGGGCGCGGCGGCCGCCCTCCGGAAGAGCGGCTATAATACGGGCGAGGAGGGGGATCCTTCCATTCCCGTTTACGGCATAGGCGCTTCGGAGGAAGCCAGGGCCCTGATCGCCCAGGGGGCCATGTACGGGAGCGTGGACCTGAATCCCGCTCTTTTCCTGGAAATGCTCTCCAACGCGGCATACAACGCGGCCGCGGGCCTTCCCCTGGAGACCGGCATGGAAGACAGGATGGACCAGGAGGTCCCCATCCTTACCGTGCCCTGTTCGGCCTATACCGGAGAGTGATGGAATGGTCTGAGAATCTGCAAAATAAAGTGAATTTTGCGAAAAAACGGATTAATTTCATTAATACAGATAAATATGTGGACAATTCTTCCGCTCCCGTGCTATACTTAGAGGGTGAAAGCGAACGGCTATTCAACTGCCCTCGCAGATCATAGGGGAAAATGGCTCCGGCAGGTCCTGGATGGGACCTGCCGGAGTCTTTTTGCTGCCGGAAAATATTGTTGGCGGTCTGAGGTCCCTGAGAGACGGGGCCGGTTTGACTTTTGAGGGGGTCCTCCCTATAATCATCAAGGGGGACTTCGGTTCCCTTAATAAATGAAGGAGCATAAACAGTATGACTCGAGCAAGCGGTATTTTATTTCCGATATCCTCCCTGCCTTCCAGGTTCGGTATCGGTTGTTTTTCACAGGAAGCATTTGACTTTGTTGATTTCCTCGCGGCCTCCGGCCAGACCTACTGGCAGGTCCTTCCCTTCGGCCCCACGGGCTTCGGCGATTCCCCCTACCAGTGCGTGTCCGCCTTCGCGGGCAACCCCTATTTCGTATCCCCCGAGACCCTGATCCAGGAGGGCCTTCTGACCTGGGATGAGTGCTGGAGCCGGGATTTCGGCAAGGATGAGGAGAGGGTCGACTACGGCGCCCTCTACAACAACCGGCTTGACCTGCTCAGGACCGCCTTCGGCCGCTTCCGCAGCCAGGGCCTGGACAGGGACAGGGACTACCTGGACTTCCTGAAGAGGGAATCCTTCTGGCTGAAGGACTACGCCCTCTATATGGCCTTTAAGGAAAAATATCACGGCTACGCCTGGACCGACTGGTTCGACGCGGACAGGGACAGGGATCCCGACGCCATGGAGGAGATCCGTCTGGAGAGGGCCGACACCATCGCCTTCTTCTGCTTTGTCCAGTATAAGTTCGACCAGCAGCTGCGGGCCCTCAGGGCCTATGCGGCCGAAAAGGGCGTCAGGATCATCGGCGACATCCCCTTCTACGCGGCCATGGACTCGGTGGACAGCTGGGCCCATCCCGAGATCTTCCGCTTTGACAAGGACCTGGTCCCTGTCGTAGTGGCGGGCTGCCCTCCGGATGCCCATTCGAAGACGGGCCAGCTCTGGGGCAATCCCATCTATGACTGGAAGGTCCTGAAGAAGTCCGGCTATGACTGGTGGATCCGCCGGATCCGCCGCAGCTACGAGATGATGGACGTGATCCGGATCGACCACTTCAACGGCTTTGATTCCTACTACGAGGTCCCCTACGGGGATGAGACCGCCGAGAACGGGACGCTCTGCAAGGGCCCCGGCATGTCCTTCTTCCGGGCCCTGAAAAAGGAGCTGGGAGACCTGGAGATCATCGCCGAGGACCTGGGCGAGATCACCAAGTCCAGCCAGAAGCTCTTAAAGGATACGGGCTTCCCCGGCATGAAGGTCCTCCAGTACGCCTTCGACTGGTCGGAATCCTCCTGGTACCTGACCTACCGGCATGAGCGCAACTGCGTGGTCTATACGGGGACCCATGACAATACCACCACAAGGGCCTGGATCGAAGAGACCAGCGACCATGACAGGGACTTTGCCCGCCGCTTCATCAACTCGGTGAATACGGACTACGGCCAGTTCGTCTGGGACTTCATCCGGGAGGCCTACCGGTCTCCGGCCGACCTGTGCATCGTGCCCCTCCAGGACTACCTGGTCAAGGGGAAGGAAGCCAGGATCAACGAGCCCGGCACCATCGGCAGCAACTGGCAGTGGAGACTGCCCGCCAACTTCCTTTCTGACAACCTGGCCCGCAGCATCCGGGAGCTGGCCGCTCTCTACGGCAGGATCCCTGCGCCGGAAAAGGAAGAGGAGACGGAGGCTTGAAGATCACCATCCTGACCATGTGTCCGGATCTTTTCCGGGGCTTTCTGACCTCCCATGTGGTGGAAAGGGCCCGGGAAAGAGGCCTGGGCCAGGTCGAGATCCTGGATATCAGGCCCTTTGCCGGAGGGAGCTTCCGGCATATCGATGATTCCCCCTTCGGCGGGGGCCGGGGGCTTCTCCTCAGGCCGGAGCCGGTCATGAGGGCCATGGAGGAGGCAGTCCGCCGGGGGCCCTCGGAGGGCGTCGTCCGGGCCGCCCTGGTCCCGGCCGGCCTGCCCTATGACCAGAGGACGGCCAGGGACCTGTCCCGCTGCCGCCACCTGATCCTGGTCTGCGGCCGCTATGAGGGCATGGACGCCAGGCTCTATGACCGGGTCGACATGCGGATCTCCCTGGGGGACTATGTCCTGACCGGAGGAGAGATCCCCGCCATGGCCGTGGCGGACTCGGTCCTGCGCCTTCTGGAGGGGAACCTGAAGGAAGGGAGCGCGGAGGAGGAGTCCTTTGAGAACGGTCTTCTGGAATATCCCCAGTATACCCAGCCCGCCCTCTGGCGGGGCAGGAAGGTCCCGGAGGTCCTTTTGTCGGGCCACCACGAAAGGATCCGGATCTGGCGCCTGAAGGAGTCCCTGCGGGAGACCCTCCGCTTCAGGCCCGACCTTCTGGAGAAGAAAACCCTGACAGGGGAGGAGGCCCGGCTACTTGAAGAGATCCGGGAAGAAGAAAGGAGCACCAATGGCAGTCAATCCTATGGCACTGATGAAGCTGATGAAGATGCGCGGTGAATTCACGGCCCGCCATCCCAAGGCAGTAGCCTTTTTCAGGAACGAGATCCTGGGCGGAGTCCCGGCCGATACGGTCTTTGAGGTCTCCGTGACCAAGCCCGGCCAGGCGCCCGTGACCTGCAATATCAGGATCACCGAAGAAGACCTGGCCCTTCTGGAGGAGCTGAAGAGCCTCGGCGGAGGCCAGGACCCCCAGGCCTGAGAAAGGGCCGGCCTCCGGGCCGGAAGCCATGCATAAGAACAGAGATCCGGGCAGAGATTATTTCTCTGCCCGTCTTTTTATGTAAGAATTTTGTAATTATTTCGAAAGAATTTATAAAAAATCTGAAGGAGGGAAGCGCATACTGCCGGAGTGTTCGGAAAAACCGATGGAGCGAAATGAAAACGATGAATTTTCTGAAGATTTCACATTGCCAACCTCTATCGTCTGACGTATAATGGCATACATAAAAAGGCATGTCAGTGCAGACAAAAAACCAGTATAAGGGGAGGAAAAGCAATGACACAGGGAAAAAAGACAGCAGACAGTCCGCAGTCTGCCAGACTTTACTTCCCGGACAATCTCCGGGAATTCCTCAAGGCCAACCGGATGACCCAGAAGGACCTTGCCAGGAATACCGGCATGGTGGAATCCACCATCTCCGGCTACTGCAACGGCAACACCATGCCCTCCACAGAGTTCCTGATCCGCTTCCACAGGATCTACGGCATCAGCATCGATGAACTTCTTTTCACCCGCATGCAGACGGCCCAGATGATCCCGGAGGTCATCAGCGAAAAGGAAAGGGCCAGCTATCGGAAGTACTGCGGCAGCTACTGTGCCTACTATCTGGATACAGGCAAGTACATGGGGGCCGACTACAATTCACCTGCCAGATCCCTGAAATTCGGCGTTCTCCATATCTATGAGGACTCCGAGGACGGAAGAGAGGCCAGGTTCAACTGCTGCGCGGTCATGGGCATTCCGGACAGGGAGAACGCCGCCGCCATCCACAGGCTGGTCCGCAGCCAGAAGGATTCCCGCAAGGTCATGGCCTACATGAACGGCCATGAGGAGCTGGAATTCTATATCGGGGACGTGACCCTGACCCAGCACCATATGTTCCTGACCATGAAGTACGGGGAAAAGGACAGGGCCCTGGCCATCTTTTACCGGGTGGATTCCAACAAGACCAACTTCAAGGGCGGCATCGGCACCATCAATTCGGTCTCCCGGGGACGGGAGTCCACTCCCACCGTCCAGTTCATGGGCATCTCCCGCATGCCCCTGGATGTCTCCGAGGAGGAGATCCACTATCACCTCCTGCTCAGCGTCCCTCCTGTCAATGTGGAGGAGGAGACCGAGGAGATCCTGGCGGTCTTTGAGAACATGACAGAGCCTGTGGCAGGAGACCTGACGGCCGCCCAGAAGAACATCATCATCCGGGCCAACATCGAAAGGGCCGTCCGGCGCAACATGGAACGGAACCTTTTCCGCTACGCCAAGGTCTCAGGCCGGGACGACGACAGCTGGTATCATTTCGTAAAGGAGGAAAGCGTCGCGGAGGCGGATGACCTGCTCCGCGGGGCTGCCGAGACCGCGGCCGTCCATGAGATCGATACCGAGAAAGCAGGTGAATGATGTACAGAATGGAATGTGAATTCCGGGAGATCATCGCCGCCATCGAGTCCTACCACCGCCTCTACAACCGAAAGGCCCTGGAGAAGGCCTATCAGTTCGCCTCTGTCCGCCATGAAGGCCAGTACCGCAAGAGCGGCGAGGCCTATATCAAGCATCCCATGCGGGTCGCCCGCTACGTGGCCCAGTGGGGCCTGGGGGACGAGGTCGTGATCGCGGCCCTGCTCCATGACGTGGTGGAGGACTGCGGGGTGACGGTGGATGAGGTCAGGAGCCAGTTCGGCCATGATACGGCCTATCTGGTGGACGCGGTCTCGGAGGTCAAGCGGGAGCTCCAGAGCCGGCAGAAGATGTCCAAGGAGGAGCTGGACGCCCTGACGGACGCCAAGCTCCAGCGCAATATCTCCGATTCCGCCCTCTTTATCAAGACGGCGGACAGGCTGGACAACCTCCATACCATCTTTGCCCTGCCGGAGGCCAAGCAGCTGGCCAAGGCCCGCCATACCCGGGACATCCTGGTCCCCATGATCGTGGAGGAGGGGGCCTATGAGCTGGCGGAGGACCTGGAGGACCTCTGCTTTGCCATCGAGCACAGGGCCCACCATACCAGGATCGGCCAGCTCTATGAGGAGCTGCTGGAGCGCAACTACAACTCCAGCGAGAAGACGATCCAGACCCTGGTGGACGTCTTCCTGGGCGACGAGGGCGTGGAAGACTCCCTGACGGGGGCCCGCCGCTACGTGCTGGACTTCCAGCTGGCCCACCGCTACTCCTATTCGATCTTCCGGAACATAACCAGCCGGGCCGGCAACCTGTCCCAGGAATTCGGCCGGCTCTTCAACAAGGAGAATGTCCCCCTTTATGACCTGACCCTCATCTATTCGGATGACGCCCTGGTCTATACGCCGGACAAGTCCCTCTACGACGTCTTCTTCCTCTTCTATGAGACGGCTCTGGAAAAAGAGGGGATCACGGTCCTTCGGATCAACAGGACGGCCCACAACGACGCCACCTACCTCCTCCTGGCGGACCGGTTCGACAACCTCTACCGGCTCTTCCTCAGGACCCAGAAGGACCAGCTCAAGTTCCGCCTGGGCAGGGCCGCGGATTCGGCCGAGATGACCCCCTACACGGACGTCAACGAGGTCAACCCCACCGATACCTACAATGAAAAGATCAAGGTCTTCCGCCGGGACGGGTCCGGCACCTTCATCGACAAGGGAGCCACGGTCCTGGACTTCGCCTTCATGATCCATTCCGAGGTGGGCCTGCATTTCGACTACGCCATGATCAACTTCAACAAGACCCATCTCCAGGCCTATACCCGCCTCCAGGAGGGCGATACGGTGGAGGTGGTCACCACGGACCATGTGACCGCCAACATCCATTCCTTCAACTACCTCCGGACCAGCCGCGCCATTTCCCGTCTGGTCAAGTACTTTGAAAGGAACGGGATCGCCCAGAAGGACGGAGACTGAGGCATGCCCCGGAAGCCGGGTCCCTGACCGCGGAAGAATCCTGTTAGATCATCAGCCGCCCTGTTCCTGCCTCCCGGGAGGCGGAAACAGGGCGGTCCTTTGTTCAGTCCTGGATGCAGTCCGGTCTTCAGTCCGGGATCCTGTCGGAAGAAAAGCCCGCCAGGATCTGCTCCAGATAGATCCGGTAGCCGTCCCGGACGGAGGCGGGGCCCTCGATGGTCAGGCCCTCCCCGATGCCCGTTACCCAGCCGTAGAACTGGGGACTGACGGCCACGGTCACGTGGGTGCGGAAGAAGCCCTCCCCGGCGGGGACGGTCATGATGTCCTGGCCGAACCGGTCGATCAGGACCCCGGCCAGTTCGTTCCGGCAGCGGAGGGTCACGGTCCTGTCCGGCCCCGCGTACATGGAAAAGGTCTTGCGGGAGAAGGCGGCCAGGTCAAAGTCCTCGAACCGTTCCCGGCCCTTCCGGGGCAGGTCCGTCAGGGTCATGTCCTGCATCTTGTCGACCCGGTAGTGGCGGATCTGGCCTGTGACGGCGTCGAAGGCCACCAGGTAATAGTTGCCCTCGTCCCAGGTCAGGCTCCAGGGGGAGAGGATATAGAAGGCTCCGCCCCGGCGGGGCCTGAGCTTTTTGTCCGGGGTCCAGGCGCAGTAGCGGAAGGAGATCTGCCGGTCCCGGTTCATGGCGGCATGGATCAGGTCCACGGAGGTATAGATGGTCTCGTTCTCGGCCTTGGTCCGGTTGTAGATGAAGACCTGGCGCTGGAGGGAGGCGGCGTCCCGGCGGCCCGCCAGGCCCTCCAGCTTGCCGATCAGGACCTCGGACTTGGAGATGGTGATGAACTTGGAGGCCTGGACCGCGTCCACCAGGAGCTTGAGCTCCGGGAGAGAGAAGAGGCGGTCCTCCACGTAGTAGCCGTACCGGCTGCCCCGCTTCTGTTCCACCGGGATCCCGTAGCGGCGGAGCCTGGCAATGTCGCTGTAGATGGTCCGGCTCCTGACGGAAATGTCAAAGCGCTGGTCCAGGATCCGGACCAGGTCCTGGGCGTTGAGGGCGTGGTCTTTGTCCGTCTCCTCGGTCAGGATCTTCATCAGGTATAGGATCTCCAGTTTTCCGTCCTGCATGGCTGCTCCTTTCAGAATCCCTGTCAGCTGTATGCTTCCAGTATACCCCGAATGATTGTTTATGAAAAGTTTAGATTTATCCCTTCTGATGTCTTTATTTATGCACACCGGATCTGGTTTTATAGGGGTGTCAGGCAGGCAGGGCCCTGCCGGACGGGATCCCGGATCAGGCCGGGCCCCTTAAGACCCGAGCAAAGGAGGAAGGGACATGAGACAGAAGGGAACAGACTACAGGATTTCGATCATGGGCATGAGGCTCGCCTACCGGGACGCGGTCCGGATCCGGAACCGGTCCCTGCTCATCCACGGGGCCCTTCTGGCCGTCTTCGCCGGGACCGCCGCCTGGACCCTCTGGGCCGCCTGGCCCTTCTTCCTGGCCGCCTCCTTCTTCGGGGTGACCGGCTGGTATTTTGCCGCCGAGCTCTTTCTGGCCCCGACGCCCCGGGAATACTATAAGGAAAGGAAGCGGGCCGGGATCCGGAAAAGGAGGGCCCTCCGCCGGGCCAGGCAGGCGGCGGCCGCCTGAAGGGGCTTCTTCACAAACACCCGGCTTTCTGCTATCATGGGACTACTATGGCAAGGAGGAGATAAGACCATGATCGTAGCAGATTACAACGGCAGGTCCCTGGTCCTGTGCGACGAGAGGTCCGAGGATTTTTCCACCCGGATCACGGCTGTGGTGGAAAAGGGCCGCTTTAAGGTGTGCGGCCGGGACGAAGGCAGCTCTGTGGAGGCCTTCTACGGTGAGCCTGTCTATGAATATTCCTACCGGTTCAACGCCGAGAACAGCTGGAGGCTCTTTTCCCTGCTGGGCGGAGGAGAAAAGGATCCCTTTGATGTCCTGGCCGAGTCCTATACCGGCATGAACGCGGCGACCCAGATCCGCAAGTACGCCGACGGGAACGGGATCGAGTATGTCTTCAAGGTAGATTCCTTCAGAAAAGATGCGTAAGGAGACCTATCATGCCCTGATGGAGGCCCTCAGGGCCAGGCCCCGGCTGCTGGCCTTCCTGGCCGGCTTCAACCGGCTCCTGACCCTGGCGGTCTTTCTTTCCTATCCCCTGCTGCTGGCCTCCCTGTCCTTTTTCCCGGGAGGAAGATGGAAGGCCCTGGAGGGAGCCGTCCTGGTCCCCGGCGTCTTTTTTGTCCTCCTGACCCTGGTCCGGAAGAAGCTCAACAGGAAAAGGCCCTATGAGGTCTTCGGGGAGCCCTCCGCCATGTACAAGGACAAGGAGGGCCAGTCCTTTCCCAGCCGCCATGTCTTTTCGGCCTTTGTGATCGCCATGGCCTGGCTGATCCTGTCGGACCTGCCGGTCCTGGGCCGGGTCCTTCTGGGAGCCGGCGTGATCCTGGCCCTGCTCCGGGTCATTCTCGGCGTCCACTTTCTGTCGGACGTCCTGGCGGGAGCCCTTGCCGGCGTTCTGTCGGGTCTTCTGTGCCTTTTCTTTGTCTGAGCCGGGAGACGGCCGGGGAAAGGCTCCTTAGAAAACTGAAAAGAAATAAAAGAAGCGGCCGGGCGCCTGACGCGTCCGGCCGCGTATGTGTTTCAGGAGAAGGTCAGTTCAGA
>CAMOUD010000001.1 GCA_946626215.1 uncultured Lachnospiraceae bacterium | reverse complement strand
GCATTTTCTTGCAAAAATGAAGCCGGCAGGCGATAATTTCCTTAAAGAATGAACAACGCCGGACCGGGTCTTCAGGGTCCTCCGGCAGGCGCGGATCGATCGATCACGGGGGTAATACATATGATTAAAGACGGAAAAATCTGGATGGGCAATACAGAGAGCGGGGAAAATGTCTTTCTGCTTCCCGGCAAGGCCAACCGGCACGGCCTGATCGCCGGCGCCACCGGCACCGGAAAAACGGTCACCCTGAAGGTCATGGCGGAATCCTTCTCCGACATGGGCGTCCCGGTCTTTCTGGCCGACGTCAAGGGAGACCTGGCCAGCATCATTGCCCCGGGCAATGACACTGCCGACATGCAGGAGCGGATCGCCCGCTTCGGCCTGGCCGAGGCAGGCTTTACCTACCAGGGCTATCCGGCGGCCCTCTGGGACATCTACGGGCAAAACGGCATCCAGCTGCGGACCACCATCACGGAGATGGGCCCCATCCTCCTGGCCAGGATCCTGGGCCTCAACGCCCTCCAGAGCGATATCCTGTCCATCGTTTACAAGATCGCGGACGATGAGGGGCTCCTTCTCGTGGATACCAAGGACCTCAAGTCCATGCTGGCCTATGTCAAGGACAACGCCAAGTCCTATGAGAACGAGTACGGCCGCATGAGCGCCGCCTCCATCGCCGCCATCGTAAGGGCCCTGGTGGCCCTGGAGAATGACGGCGGGGACGTCTTCTTCGGCGAGCCCGCCCTGAACATCCTGGACTGGATGGCCGTGGGCCAGGGCGGCAGGGGCGTCATCAACATCCTGGATTCCGAAAGCCTGATCAACAACGGAAAGCTGTACTCCACCTTCCTCCTCTGGCTCCTCTCCGAGCTCTTCGAGACCCTGCCCGAGGTAGGCGATCTGGACAGGCCCAAGATGGTCTTCTTCTTTGACGAGGCCCATCTGCTCTTCAACGGAGCCTCCCAGGCCCTCCTGGAAAAGATCGAGCAGGTGGTCAAGCTGATCCGGTCCAAGGGCGTGGGCGTCTACTTCTGCACCCAGAATCCCAAGGACATCCCGGACGGCGTCCTGAGCCAGCTGGGCAACAAGGTCCAGCACGGCCTCAGGGCCTACACCCCTTCCGACCAGAGGGCCGTCAGGGCTGCCGCCCAGTCCTTCCGGGTCAATCCTGATTTCGACACCTACGAGACCATCCTGAACCTGGGCACCGGCGAGGCCGTCGTCTCCTTCCTGGGCGATGACGCCGTCCCTTCCGTGGCCCAGAAGGTCGCCATCCTGCCTCCCAGAAGCCGGTTCGGTTCCATTACCGAGGCAGAGAGAGAATCCTGCGTCAAGGGATCCATTGCCTACAGCCGCTACGCCAATGCCGTAGATCCCGACTCCGCCTATGAATTCTTCCAGAGGATGGGCCTGGAGAAGGAAGCCGCGGCAGCCCAGGCCGCCGCCGAAGCGGCCGCCGCCAAGGAAGCCGCCAAAGAGGCCAGGGAAAAGGAGAAGGAGGCCGCCAGGGAAGCAGCCGCCAAGAAGCGGGCCGCCAAGACCGTGGGCTCCACCGTGGCCGGCACCGTGGGCCGCGAAGTGGGCAAGACCGTGGGCTCCACCTTCGGAAAATTCGGCAAGACCCTGGGCGGGAACCTGGGCGCCAGCCTGGGCCGGGGCATCATCGGGACCCTCTTCAAGAACTGATCCCCGCGCCGTTTTTCCCACCGACAGATAAGTGCCCCGCGCGCAGCCTGAACAGGCCGCGCGCGGGGCATTCTTTATTGTCTCATTTCCGGAAGGATCAGAAGAGGCCGGAGATCACGCCGTTCTCGTCCACGTCGATCCGTTCGGCCGCCGGTACCTTGGGCAGGCCGGGCATGGTCATGATGTCGCCGGTCAGGGCTACGATAAAGCCGGCGCCCGCCGCCACCTTGAGGTTGCGGACGGTGATCCTGAAGCCCGAAGGAGCGCCCAGGAGGGCCGCGTCATCCGAGAAGGAGTACTGGGTCTTGGCCATGCAGATGGGCATGCCGGCAAATCCCAGGTCGGTCAGCTGCTTCAGCTGCTTTCTGGCAGGGCCGGTCAGGTCCACGCCGTCGGCATGATAGATCTTGACGGCGATGGCGTTCAGCTTCTCCTCGATGGACATGTCCAGCTCATAGGACTGGCGGAAGCTGTTGGGCTCTTCGCAGAGACGGACCACTTCCTCGGCCAGGGCTACGCCGCCCTCGCCGCCTTTGGCCCAGACTTCGCTGAGGGCCGCGTTGACGCCCAGCTCATGGCACTTCTTCTCCACCAGGGCCAGCTCAGCGGCCGTGTCGGTGGGGAAAGCGTTGATGGCCACCACGCAGGGAAGGCCGAAAACGTCCTTGATGTTGCTGACGTGCTGCAGGAGGTTGGGCAGGCCCTTCTCCAGAGCTTCCAGGTTCTCCTGGTTCAGGTCGGCCTTGGCTACGCCGCCGTGATACTTGAGGGCGCGGACCGTGGCGACCACGACCACCGCGGAGGGATGGAGGTCCGCCATCCGGCACTTGATGTCCAGGAACTTCTCAGCGCCCAGGTCAGCGGCAAAGCCGGCTTCCGTGACCGCGTAGTCCGCCAGCTTCATGGCCATGCGGGTGGCCGTGATGGAGTTGCAGCCATGGGCGATGTTGGCGAAGGGGCCGCCGTGCACGAAGGCGGGCGTTCCCTCCAGGGTCTGGACCAGGTTGGGCTTGAGAGCGTCCTTAAGGAGGGCCGTCATGGCGCCTTCCGCCTTGAGGTCATGGGCGGTCACAGGCTCTCCCTTGTAGGTGTAGCCCACGATCATGCGGCCCAGCCTTGCCTTGAGGTCCGGGATGTCCCTGGACAGGCAGAGGACTGCCATGACTTCGGAGGCCACCGTGATATCGAATCCGTCTTCCCTGGGCACGCCCTGGAGCCTGCCGCCGATGCCGTCGATGATGTGGCGGAGCTGGCGGTCGTTCATGTCCACGGCCCGCTTCCAGGTGATGGCCTTGGGGTCGATCCCCAGGCTGTTGCCCTGCTGGATGTGATTGTCCAGCATGGCGGCCAGCAGGTTGTTGGCAGCGCCGATGGCGTGGAAATCACCGGTAAAGTGCAGGTTGATGTCTTCCATGGGAACGACCTGGGCATAGCCGCCGCCGGCAGCGCCGCCCTTGATGCCGAAGACCGGGCCCAGAGAGGGCTCACGGAGGGCAACGATGGCGTTCTTGCCGATCCGGCGCAGGCCGTCTGTCAGGCCGACGGAGGTAGTGGTCTTGCCTTCTCCGGCCGGTGTAGGTGTAATGGCGGTGACCAGGATCAGCTTGCCGTCAGGCTCGTTCGCCTTGTCCCTGAGCATGGCGTAGTCCACCTTGGCCTTGTAGCTGCCGTACTGCTCCAGGTACTTTTCATCCACGCCCGCGATCTTCGCGATCTCCGTGATCTTCCGCTTGCTGCATGCCTGCGCGATTTCGATGTCGGTCTTTACCTGCATGAGACTGTGTTTCCTTTCTGCCGCATGCCGCTGCGGCCCTTTTCCCCGTTTTCTTCTTTTCTCTTTGTCTGCGGGACTTCTCCGGCCCCGCTGCCTGCATTCTACCACATGGCGGAAAACCGGCAAGATACTTTGGCAGTTTTTTATGCCTGTTCCGGAAAAAACTGCTCTGAAAATTAATAAAGCACCGCCCCTGAGGTTGACCTCAAAAACAGTGCTTCGTGCGCCGTCAGGGACTCGAACCCTGGACACCCTGATTAAGAGTCAGGTGCTCTACCAGCTGAGCTAACAGCGCTTATATGTGCGCGTCATCTGTGACGCAAGTGTTATTATATGCGTCCTTATGATATTTGGCAAGCCCTTTTTTAAAAAATTTTCAAATTTCCGAGATTCATTCTTTTACGTCCGTTTTTTTGCTTTATTTCGTTCTTCCGGCCCTTCCCGGCCTTTTTTCTCCCCGGAAGGAACCCCCTGCCCTGGCGCGGACCATGTTCCGGCGCCGGCAGGGGGATCCCCTCTTTTTATACTCTTCTGTCGCAGTCGGTGTTCCGGCAGCCGGAAGGGCAGAGCTTTGCCTTGTTTTCGGATGCCGCCTGGCTGCCCAGGGTCTCGATCATCTGCTTCATGGTCCGCCAGCCCAGGACCGCGCACTTGACGCGGGCAGGCATATGGGCGATATCCTGGAGGGCCGCCGCCTCATCCAGCTCTTCGATCTCCTCCTCGCTGGCAGTTCCCTTGATCATGCCCATGAAGGACGCGGCCAGTTCCATGGCCTCCTCCAGGGTCCGGTCCAGGACCAGGTCGATCATGATGTCCGCCGAGGCCTGGGAAATGGCGCAGCCGCTGCCGTTGAAGGCCGCGTCCGTGATGACGCCGTCCTCCACCTTGAGCTGGAGGTAGATATCATCGCCGCAGGAGGGATTGACGCCCTCCAGGACAATGGTCGCCCCCTCCAGGTCCCGCTTGTTGGCGGGATGCAGGTTGTGCTCATTGACGATTTCCCGGTATAACTGCTTAATCTCCATATCCAAGCCACCCCCTGACTCTGGAAACGACATCGAGGAAGCGGTCCACCTCTTCCTCCGTATTATAGAAATACAGGCTGGCCCTGGCCGTGGAGCCCACGCCCATCCACTTCATGAGGGGCTGGGCGCAGTGGTGGCCGGCCCGGATGTCCACGCGCTCGGTATCCAGGACCGAGGAGACATCATGGGGATGGCAGCCCTCGATGTTGAAGGTCACGATCCCGCAGTGCCTGGCCGGATCCTCCTGGCCGTATACGGTGACATGGGGGATCTTCCGCATGCCCCCGATCAGCCTTGCGGTCAGGGCTTCCTCCGTCTTCATGACGGTCTCAAAGCCCACGCCCTGCAGGTAGCGGATGGCAGCCTCCAGGCCCACGGCGCCCATGGCGTTGACCGTGCCGGCCTCGAACTTGGCAGGAAGCTCCGCGTAGGTGGCGGACTCTCTGGTCACGTATTCGATCATCTCTCCGCCGGTCAGGAAGGGAGGCATTTCCTCCAGCAGGTCCCTGCGGCCGTAGAGGACGCCGATTCCCATGGGGCCCATGAGCTTATGGCCGGAAAAGGCAAAGAAGTCCGCGCCCAGGTCCTGGACGTTCACAGGCATATGGGGCGTGCTCTGGGCTCCGTCCACCACCACGACGGCTCCCTTTTCATGGGCGATGTCGGCGATCAGCCGGACCGGATTGGTCACGCCCATGACATTGGAGACCTGGCCGATGGCCACGATCTTCGCCCTGTCGGTGATCTTTGACCGGATCTCCTCCTCGGTCAGGGTCCCGTCGGGCAGGCACTCCATGTAGACCAGCCGGGCCCCTCTGGCCCTGGCCGCCATCTGCCAGGGCAGGATGTTGGAATGGTGTTCCAGGATGGAAATGACGATCTCATCCCCCGCCTCCAGACGGGACATGGCGTAGGAATAAGCCACCAGGTTGAGGGACTCGGTGGTATTCCTGGTAAAGATGATCTCGCAGTCCCAGCGCGCGCCGATAAATTCAGCCACCGTATGCCGGGCGTTCTCATAGGCCTCGGTGGCCTCTACGGACCACTGGTAAAGGCCCCGGAGGGGATTGGCGTTGCAGGTGTCGTTGAAGGCCCGCATGGCCTCCATGACCTGGCGGGGCCTCTGGGTCGTGGCCGCGTTGTCAAAATAGACCACGTCGTTCCCGTCAAAAATCGGAAAATCCTTACGATAGGGATTCATCAGAAAATGCCTCCTCTGTGAAAGCGCGCAGGCGCTTCCGGATCTTTTCATCGGGGATCTCGCGGATCACGGTGTCCAGTCTGGCCCGGACCATGATCCTCTCCGCCGTCTTTTCGTCAATGCCTCTGGAGGCCATGTAGAAGAGCATGTCCTCCGAAAGCCTGCCGATGGAGGCTCCGTGGGAGCCTTCCACATCCTCCTCCTCGCAGAGGATGATGGGCAGGGTCCGGTTGGTCACCTCCGGGGAGAGCAGGAGCACGTTCTCCAGCTCGGAACCGAAGGCCCCTCTGGCGCCCCTCCGGAAGTCGATGGTGCCCCGGAAGGCCTTTCTGCCCTGGTCCCTGAGGACGCCGTCGAAGGTAAAGCTGCCGGAAGTCCCCTTTCCCCTGAGGACAGAGTTGTAGTTGATGTCCCGGGTCTGGTTCCCGACGGCCATATAGGCCATCCTGCCGTTCAGGGAGGCGCCGGCCCCGATCTGCTCGACCTGGATGCCCGTATAGGAATCCTCGGCGCCGAAATCCGCCGCCAGGATCTCCGCCCCGGCTCCTTCCGCCAGGGAAAGGCCCATGTCGCCCAGGTGGATGTAGGACCTGCCCAGGGTCTGGACCGCGGCCAGCTTCAGCCTGGCGCCCTTTTCCAGGACCACCCGGGTAAAGAGGACCGCGATGCCCTCCGCGTCTTTGTCGGACCCGTAGTCCAGGATGACCTCGGCCTCGGCGTTCTCCTTCACATGAAGGATCTGGGAGGAGGCTGCCTGGTTGCCGTCATGAAAACGGATCTGCCAGATGAGGGGGGCGGTCAGCTTCACGCCCTCCCCGATGGTCAGAAGGTCCGTCCGGACCCCTTCTCCGGCCAGGACATCCTCCAGCTCCCGGCCGAGGCCGGTGGCAAAGGCCTGCTCATGATAGATGGGGAACTTGCCGGCCACCGTATATTCCCGCTCCTGGGCGGGAGCGTTCCCGGCGATCCAGGCCTGGCCCTGGTCCCAGGTCATCTTCTTATGGGCCACTCCCGCGGGGAGGGACCGGAAGCTGACCGACAGGTCTGTGTTGAAGACCAGGTCGCGGCGCAGCTGCCCGTAATTGATCTTAAGTTTGTTCCACGTCAGGGCCGATACATGGCCGACCCTGATGCCTGTATGATCCGACATTGGATACCCTTTCTGTCTCTTTCAAAGGCCTCAGCCCATTTCCATTTCAAGCTTGATCAGGTTGTTCATCTCGACGGCGTATTCCAGGGGAAGCTCCTTGGAGACATCGCTGGCAAAGCCGGAGACGATCATGGCCCTGGCCTCCTCTTCCTCCATGCCCCGGCTCATCAGATAGAAGACGGCCTCGTCGCTGATCCGTCCGATGGTGGCCTCATGGCCCACATCCGCCTTGTCCGTCTCCACGAGCATGGCCGGGATGGTGTCCGACCGGGAGATGGAATCGAGCATGAGGGAACCGCAGGAAACGGCCGCCCGGGCCCCTTCCGCGGACCTGCGGATCTCCACGCTGGACCTGTAGGTGGAAACGCCGCCGCTCTTGCAGATGGACTTGGTGTTGATGAAGGAGGAGGTATCCCTGCCGATGTGGATCATCTTGGCCCCGGTATCCAGGTTCTGGTCCTGGCCGGCAAAGGTCACGCCCGTGAACTCGCAGTGGGCCCCGTCTCCCTTCAGGATGGTGGTGGGGTAGAGGTAGGATACATGGGAACCGAAGGATCCGGAGACCCATTCCATGATGCCGCCCTCCTCCACCAGAGCCCGCTTGGTGTTGAGGTTGTACATGTTCTTGGACCAGTTCTCGATGGTGGAATAACGGAGCCTGGCGTTCTTTTTCACATACAGCTCCACGCAGCCCGCGTGAAGGTTGGCCACGTTGTACTTGGGCGCGGAGCACCCCTCGATGAAGTGCAGGTCAGCCCCCTCGTCCACGATGATCAGGGTATGCTCGAACTGGCCGGCGCCCTTGGCGTTGAGACGGAAATAGGACTGAAGGGGGATGTCCACCTTAACTCCCTTCGGCACATAGACAAAGGATCCGCCCGACCAGACCGCCCCGTGAAGGGCCGCGAATTTATGGTCAGTCGGCGGGACCACCTTCATGAAATAGTCCCGGATCATCTGGCCGTATTCGCCCCAGAGGGCGCTCTCCAGGTCTGTATAGATGACGCCCTGGGCCGCCACCTCGTCCTTGACGTTGTGGTAGACCAGCTCCGAATCGTACTGGGCGCCGACGCCGGCCAGGGATTCCCGCTCGGCCTGGGGGATGCCCAGTCTCTCAAAGGTATTCTTGATATCATCCGGGACTTCCTCCCAGGATGTCTTCATATCCGTGTTGGCCCTGACATAGGTGGCGATATCCTCCATGTTCAGGCCGTCGATGGGCGCGCCCCAGTTCGGGACGCCCAGGCGGTTGTAGATCTCCAGGGACTGGAGACGGAACTCCCGCATCCATTCGGGATCATGCTTCTCCCGGGAGATCTTTTCCACGATCTCCGGAGAAAGGCCCGACTGGATCCTGTAAAAATCCTCTTCACCGTACCGGAAGTCATAGATGCTTCTGTCGATGTCAGCTACTTTCCTGTTTGCCATATCTGTCTGTATCCTCAGGCTTCCCCGCCCCGCATGGCGATATACTTTTCAAAGCCTTCCCGGTTGATCTCATCGATGAGGGAGGCGTCTCCCTCCGCCACCAGCTTGCCCCTGACCATGACATGGGTCCTGTCCACCTTCAGGCTGTCCAGGATCCTGGTGGAGTGGGTGATGACCAGGAGGGCGCCGCCGGTCCGCTTCTGATACTCCTGGATGCCCATGGAGACCGTCCTGACCGCGTCCACGTCCAGACCGGAATCCGTCTCGTCCAGGATGGCCAGCTTAGGGCTCAGGATCAGGAGCTGGAGGATCTCCGCCTTTTTCTTTTCACCGCCGGAAAAGCCCACGTTCAGGTCGCGCTCGGCGTAGGAGGCGTCCATCTGGAGCAGGTCCAGGGCCGCCGCCAGTTCCTTTTTGAATTTGAGGATCCGGACAGGCCTGCCGGTCTTCTTGCGCAGGGCGCCCCTGAGGAAGGTCTCCACGGAAAGGCCGGGGACCTCCAGCGGGTTCTGGAAGGACAGGAACATGCCCCTGGCAGCCCTCTTGTCGGAGGAGAGCTCTGTGATGTCCTCTCCTTCGAAGAAGATATGGCCGCCCGTCACCTTATAGACGGGGTTGCCCATGAGGGTATGTCCCAGGGTGGATTTGCCGGCGCCGTTGGGGCCCATGAGGACATGGGTCTCGCCGGGACAGATGTCCAGACTGATGCCGTGAAGGATCTCTCCCTCTTCAATTGCTGCGGACAGGTCCCGGACCTGCAGGATTGCGTCTGCCATAATAACTCCTTACTAGCTGATAACTGCTTGACTTAAATCACATAGGAACTGCCGGCCATTTCCACCGACGTATCGACAAGGTCCTGGAGCGTATAGCTGTCCACGTAGTCGTTGATGACCCTGGACAGGCCCTTCCAGAAGGGAAGGACGCTGCAGGACTCGCTCCGGGCGCACAGGTTGACGTCCGACTCCAGGCAGGCGATGGGCTCCAGGCTCCCCTCCATGACCCGGAGGATCTCGCCGATGGTGTACTCGGCGGGCGTCCTGGCCAGCATGTAGCCGCCGCCCATGCCCCGCTGGCTCCGAAGGAGCCCGGCCCTGGTCAGGGACGTGACGATCTGTTCCAGATATTTGACGGTGATGTCCTGTCTGCCGGACACGTCCCGCAGGGAAATGTACTCTCCCGTATTATGCAGGGCCAGATCCAGCATCAGGCGGAGGGCGTAGCGCCCCTTTGTCGATATTTTCATGTTTCCCTCCCCGGGGATAAGAGCCCGGGCCTTTTGCGGTTGCAAAACGGCCCGGTCTTGGTTAGACTTTGAGTGATGCCCTCTGTGCAGTCCAAAAAACCCATGCACCCTGCGCGGGCTTCCGGCAGGAGGCGGCATGAGCTGCCTGTTCCGGTCCGCGAAGACCGGAAACAATATATAGACAATTCCTATCGGAATCTTCTGTTATCAGTATAAACGGAAACGGAGAATTTACAAGTGGACAATTGTACGCAAACCGATACTGACCGCCGTTTTATGAAGCAGGCCCTGAAGCAGGCGGAAAAGGCTCTGGCCCTGGGAGAGGTGCCCGTGGGGGCCGTCATGGTCCTGGACGGAAAGGTCATCGCCCGGGGCTATAACCGCCGCAACACCGACAGAACGACCCTGGCCCACGCCGAGATCAGCTGCATCCGGAAGGCCTGCCGCAGGGTGGGCGACTGGCGGCTGGAGGGCTGTACCCTCTACTGCACCCTGGAGCCCTGCCAGATGTGCGCCGGCGCCCTGGTCCAGTCCAGGATCGACCGGGTGGTCATCGGGACCGCCAGCCCCAAATCCGGCTGCAGCGGGACCCTGCTCAACATCCTCCAGAACGAGGACTTCAACCACCAGGCCCAGGTCACCATCGGGGTCCTCCAGGAGGAATGCGTCGATGTCCTCCACCGCTTCTTCAAGGCCCTGCGGGCCCGGAACAAGGAAGAAAAAAGACTGCGGCGGGAAGCCGCCATGCAGCCCATATCCGCAGAAACCGAAAACGGATCCGACTGATCAGGCCGGATCCTTTTTTATGGTCAGGCCAGGACGCCGGTCCCGTCGAAGGCGGGGATATAGCGCCTGGACTGGGTCCCTTCCTCCTGGATAAAGCCATTGGTGACGCCGATGGAAATGGCGTAATCCACCAGGGCGTCGTATTCCTTCCGGGTCAGTCTCCGGCCCAGGTCCGGGTCGTCCGACACCTGGGGCATGGGCGTGTACTGGTTGAGGAGGCTGATGAAGATCCTGTCTCCGTAGGTCCCGTGCAGGTAGTCCAGCACGTCGCGGCTGTCCTCACCGCAGCCGGGCAGGGCCAGATGGCGGACAATGACGCCGCGGACCATCATGGGATCGTCCTTATCGTCCTCCGCGTCCAGGCTGTGGGACCCGTCGGCGAAGACAGGCTCCGGACACTGGCGGACCATCTCCTGGAGGGCCTTGGAGGCGTACTGGAAATAGTCCGGGGTATGGGAATAGGCCAGGGAGATCCTGGGAGAGATATATTTGAAATCGGGCAGGTAGATATCCACCAGGCCCTCCAGGGCCTGAATGGCCTCCACCCGTTCATAGGTGCCCGTATTGTAGACCACGGGAATGGACAGGCCCTGGTCCCTGGCCGACCGCAGGGCCCGGATCACCTGGGGCAGGTAATGCTCGGCCGTGATCAGGTTGATGTTCTCCGCTCCCTGGTCCTGGAGGGACAGGAAGATATCCGAGAGCCTCTCAGGACTGATCCGGCTTCCGGTCATGGCCTTGGCGATGGAATAGTTCTGGCAGAAGATGCAGCCCATGTTGCAGCCGACAAAGAAGACGGCCCCGGAGCCTCTGCTGCCGGAGATCACCGGCTCCTCGCCCATATACAGGGCGGCCCTGGCCGCGTAGATCTCAGCCGGCATCCGGCAGAAGCCTGTCTCGCCGGCCGCCCGGTCGACCCGGCAGCTGCGCGGGCAGAGCGTACAGTCGGACATATCCAGAAAGTTCTGCAGACTCATGGTTCCTCCTTATGGTTGGTCCTTTTCCGGACACAGTATCTGCCGGTCACGACGGAACCTTAACACGTTACTGTGCACACAGCTCCGCCAGGCACCCTTGCGGCACATGATAGGACCTGCTTAGTGCTGCTTTGTTCCCAATCTGACACGGTTCGCAGGGAATCATTGCGCAAGACCCAGACATCAGCACTGCTGCGGCAGGCAGCTGTTAAGGCTCCGTCCTGACCGGCAGGACGTTTGGCTCATATGATCCCGCCCTTCCCTCGGGCCTCGCGCCGCGGGAGGGGGCTGGATATTTACTATAAACAAAAGAGAGGATAAAGTCAAGCCGGGTCAGTTGGCGCTCTTGTACCGGACGTAGCTGGACACCATGAGGGCCACCTGGAGGATCAGGGCGTCGTCAAAACGGCGGATGTCCAGGCCCGTATCCTTCTGCAGCTTCTCGATCCGGTAGACCAGGGTGTTGCGGTGGATGAAGAGCCTCCTGGCCGTCTCGGACACGTTCAGGTTGTTCTCGAAGAAGGTGGTGACGGTGGCGACCACCTCGGGGTCAAAGGCCATTTCCTCATTGGCGCCGAAGATCTCCCGGATAAAGATCCGGCAGAGGCCCGTGGGCAGCTGGTAGATCAGGCGGCCGATGCCCAGGCGGTTATAATCCGTCAGGTTCCGTTCCGCGTAGAAGATCTTGCCCACCTCCAGGGCCATCCTGGCCTCCTTATAGGACTTGGACAGGTCCTTGAGCTCCATGACAATGGAGCCGAAGGCGGCCCGGGCCCGGACCATGGCCTCCATGTTGAGCATGTCGATGGCCGTCTCCGCCGCCTGTTCCAGGCCGGCGGTATCCGTATTGCTCTCCAGGCTCTTGACCAGGATGACGCCCCCCTGCTCCACCTCGCTCAGGTAGTCTCCGTTCTGGGTCGTGAAGATGCCGGAAAGGAGCTGGCGGACCAGCTGGCTGTCATCGGCCTCCACCTCGAAAAGGATGATGGCCCTGGGCTGGATCTCGGCGATATGGAGCTTCCTGGCCCGGTTGGCCACATCCACCAGCAGCAGGTTGTCCAGAAGGAGGTCCTGGAAAAAGTTGTGCCTGTCATACCGCTCCTTATAGGCGGCGATCATGTGCTGGAGCTCGCTGACGGCCATTCTGGCCACCATGAAGACAGAATCCGAGCTCCCGGTGGCGGACAGGATGAAGGCCACCTCGTCCTCATCCAGGACCTTGAGCATGTAGGTGTTCCCCACCACCTGGCTGTCCACCATGGAGGCTGACAGGGCGGTGACCAGACGGGGCTCGGACTTGACTGCCCCGGACGTGGCCGTGACCACGCCTCCCTGGGAATCCTGCAGGCAGAATTCGACTCTTGTAATATCCCTGAGCTCGTTCAGGCAGCTTCTGAGGATCTGCGCAGATACCATATATTCTCTTCCTCCTGTTCCCCAGCGCGGGAAGCTTCCGCGCTTCACGGGAATTCCGATCGCCATGAAAGAAAAAGACAGTGCACAGCCGGTCAGCCATGCACTGTCATTTTAGCTTAAATAAGACTCATCAGGCAATCCGTTCATGATCAGTTAACGATTGTGACCTCGGTCTCCTTGTCGAAGATGTGGATCTTCTTGGTGTCGAAGGTATAGGTAACGGTATCGCCGGGACGGACCTTGGTGGTAGGCTCGACTCTTGCGGTGATGTTCGCGCCGGTCAGATCGAAGTACAGGAAGACTTCCGCGCCAAGCAGCTCGTAAACGTTGACGGTGGATTTGAATCTGTAAGCCTCGGAGCCGTCTGCCTCGATGATGTTCTCGGGACGGATGCCCATGATCACGGTCTTGCCGTCATAGCCGCCGGCGATGACTGCCTTGGCCTTGTCGGCGGGAAGGACGATTTCCTGATCCTCGATGAGGAGGGAAGCGCTCTGGCCACTGACCTTGACCTTTGCCTCGATGAAGTTCATCTGAGGGGAGCCCATGAAGCCTGCTACGAAGAGGTTGGCCGGGTTGTCATAGAGGTTCTGAGGGGAATCGATCTGCTGGACAATGCCGTCCTTCATAACGACGATCCTGGAGCCCAGGGTCATAGCCTCGGTCTGGTCATGGGTAACGTAGATGATGGTGGTGCCCAGTCTCTGGTGGAGCTTGGCGATCTCGGTACGCATCTGTACACGGAGCTTGGCGTCCAGGTTGGAAAGAGGCTCGTCCATCAGGAATACCTTGGGGCTTCTGACGATCGCACGGCCCATGGCGACACGCTGTCTCTGGCCGCCGGAAAGAGCCTTCGGCTTACGGTCAAGGAGCTGGGTCAGGTCGAGGATCTTGGCAGCCTCTCTGACGGCCTTGTCGATCTCATCCTTCGGGACCTTGCGGAGCTTAAGACCGAATGCCATGTTGTCATAAACGGTCATGTGGGGATACAGCGCATAGTTCTGGAAGACCATGGCGATATCTCTGTCCTTGGGCTCAACATCGTTCATCAGAACGCCGTCGATCCTGAATTCGCCGGAGGAGATGTCCTCAAGGCCTGCGATCATACGAAGGGTGGTGGACTTTCCGCATCCGGAAGGGCCTACAAAGATGATGAACTCTTTGTCTTCGATTTCCATGTTGAAGTTCTTGACTGCCTGGAATCCATTCGGATAGACCTTGCAGATATCTTTCAGTGATAAGCTTGCCATTTTGCTCTCCCTTTCTAAATATTCTAAATAGATCACTTCCCGGATTGCGCACCCGGTCCCTTTTTACTTCAGGTACCAGTATAGGGAAAAAAAGCCCGTCTGCCCATGCCCAGTTTCACCAAAAGCTTTTCCCGGCTTTTTGGGAAGGGCCCGTCATTTTTCCAACAAAAAAACCTGTTCAAAAAAAGTTGAACAGGTTTTTCTGAATTCTATTGGGCACCTTGTACAGGCGCAGGGATCAGCAGATCTCGGAGCCTGCCGGAACGTCCTTTTCCGGGGTCATCAGGACCACTCTGCCCTCCGCGTCCTCGGCGCAGAGGATCATGCCCTGGGACTCCATGCCTGCCAGCTTCGCGGGCTTCAGGTTGGTGATGACCATGACCTTCTTGCCCACCATTTCCTCAGGGGTATAGAACTTGGCGATGCCGGACAGGATCTGCCGGGTCTCTTCGCCGATCTTCACCTGGGAGCAGAGGAGCTTCTTGGACTTTTTGACCTTCTCGCAGGCCACGATCTCGCCGACCCGGAAGGTCAGCCTGGCGAAATCATCGATGGTGACCAGGCCCTTTTCTCCGGAGGGCTCCGCAGGGGCTTCTTCAGCCGGAGCGGCCTTCCGGGCGGGGGCGCCCGCTGCCGCTGCCTCAGCTGCCGCGTCGGCGGCCGCTTCCGCTGCCGCGGTGGCCCTCTGCTTCTCCATGATGACCTCTACCTTGGCCATGACCTCCTTCTTGTCCAGACGGGCAAAGAGGATCTCGGGCTTTTCGGTGACCTTTGTCCCGGAGGGATAGAGGCCGAAGGTCCCCAGGGTATCGAAATCGCGCAGGTCTGTGCGGAACATCTCGGCGACCTTTGCGGCGGACCTGGGCATGAAGGGGGCTGCCAGAGAGGTAGCCATGAGGATGCCCTCGGACAGGTTGTAGAGGACGGTGGCCAGGCGGTCCTTCTTTTCGGGATCCCGGGCCAGGATCCAGGGCTCCGTCTCGTCGATATACTTGTTGAGCCTCTTGTAGACGGAGAAGATCTCTGTCAGAGCGTCGGCTGCCCGGAGCTCGTCCATCTTCCCCTCGACCTTGTCATAGGCGGCCGTGACCACAGCCTTGAGGTCCTCGTCCACGGGCTCCGCCGCGCCGCGGTCCTCGACGATGCCGCCGAAGTATTTGTTGGTCATGGACAGGGTCCGGTTGACCAGGTTCCCGAAGGTGTTGGCCAGGTCGGTGTTGACGCGCTCCGCCACCAGCTCCCAGGTAATGACGCCGTCGTTCTCATAGGGCATCTCGTGGACCACGAAGTACCTTGTGGCGTCCACGCCGAAGATGTCCACCAGGTCGTCCGCGTAGATGACGTTGCCCTTGGTCTTGGACATCTTCTCGCCGCCCTGGAGCAGCCAGGGATGGCCGAAGACCTGCTTGGGCAGGGGCTCGCCCAGGGCCATCAGGAAGATGGGCCAGTAGATGGTATGGAAGCGGATGATGTCCTTGCCGATCAGGTGCAGGTCGGCGGGCCAGTTCTTCTTATAAAGGTCGCTGGAATGGCCGTCCGCGTCGTAGCCGATGCCGGTGATATAGTTGGTCAGGGCGTCCAGCCATACATAGACCACATGGCCGGGATCGAAGTCCACGGGGATCCCCCACTTGAAGGAGGTTCTGGAGACGCAGAGGTCCTGCAGGCCGGGCAGGAGGAAGTTGTTCATCATCTCGTTCTTGCGGGAAACGGGCTGGATGAACTCGGGATGGGTATTGATATGCTCGATCAGGCGGTCGGCGTACTTCTTCATTTTGAAGAAATAGGCCTCCTCCCTGGCGGGATGGACCTTGCTGCCGCAGACCGGGCAGGTGTCCCCGCCGGAGACCTGGGAGGCCGTATAGAAGGCTTCGCATTCCGTACAGTAGAGGCCCTCATAATAGCCCTTGTAGATATCGCCCTGCTCATAGAGCCTGCGGAAGATCTTCTGGACCTGTTTCTCATGGTCCTCGTCCGTGGTCCGGATAAAGCGGTCATAGGAGGTATCCATCAGGTCCCAGAGCCTTTTGATCTCGGCCGCGTTCCTGTCGACGAACTGCCTGGGGGTCATGCCGGCCCTGTGGGCCCTCTGCTCGATCTTCTGGCCGTGCTCGTCGGAACCGGTCTGGAAGTGGACGTCATAGCCGTCCGCTCTCTTATATCTGGCGATGGCGTCTGCCAGGACGATCTCATAGCTGTTGCCGATATGGGGCTTGCCCGATGTATAGGCGATGGCTGTTGTAATATAGTATTTCCCTTTATTCTGCATTGTCTTTCCTCTCCTTGCCCGTACAGGACGGGACCGCCTTATGTTACCAGGTCAGGACCTCCGCTCCGGTCTCGGTCACGACCAGCTGGATCTCCCACTGGGCGGAGGGCTTGCCGTCCGCCGTATAGATGGTCCAGCCATTCTTTTCATCCTCATAGATCCGGTCTGTCCCCATGTTGACCATGGGCTCGATGGTGAAGCACAGGCCAGGGACCATGAGCATCTCCGTACCGGGCTTGGATACGAAGCTGACGAAGGGGTCCTCGTGGAACTCCAGTCCGATGCCGTGGCCTCCGATCTCCCGGACCACCGTATAGCCGTTCTCCACGGCGTGCCTGTGGACCGCGTCGGCCATATCGCCCAGGAAGCGCCAGGGGCGGACCTCCTTCAGGCCAAGCTCGACGCACTCCTTCGTGACCTCCACCAGCCGTCTCTTTTCCGGAGACACGTCGCCGATGCAGAACATGCGGGAGGAGTCCGAGAAATAGCCGTTGAGGATCGTAGAGCAGTCTACGTTGATGATGTCCCCGTCCTTCAGGATGTGCCTGTCATCCGGGATGCCGTGGCAGACCTCCTCATTGATGGAGGTGCAGACGCTTTTGGGATAGCCCTCATAGTGAAGGGGCGCGGGGATCCCGCCCATGCTGACGGTGGTCTGATAGACGATATCGTCGATCTCCTGGGTCGTCATGCCGGCATGGATCGCCTCGGCGACCGCGTCCAGGCAGGCCCGGTTGATCACGGAGCTCTTCCGGATCCCCTCGATCTGCTCGGGGGTCTTGATCAGGCTCCTGTCGGGCACGATGTGTCCCTCCAGTTCGAATTTGCGGATCTTTTCGTCGAACCCCATGTGGCAGGTCTTGTATTTCCTGCCGCTCCCGCACCAGCAGGGGGCGTTCCGCTCGATTTTAGGCATGGTATTGCGCATAAAACATCCTCTTTTCCAGATTCATCCGTCCCGGGGCCGGGGCCCCGTCACACGGGTGTACAAATTAATAGTATGAAAGTTCGCCCGCCAAATGTCAAGACAGGCGGCCTTTGGTTAGAATCCTCTAACTTTATAGTATACCTCTTTCCCGCCCCTTCCGCCAGCCCCGGGGGGCAGGAGGAAAAAGAGGACCGCCGCCTGCCGCCCCTCCTTTTCCGGGGCATACAGGAGACCGTCCTCCTCATGTCTGTCCTCTTTCGTCCTTCCGGTCCCTGAAGCGGGCCTTACAGGGCCTCCTCCAGGACCTCCTCAAAGGCCCTGCAGTTCTCATAGATACCGCCGCTGTAGACGGCGCTGCCGGCCACAATGACATTGGCTCCGGCCGCCAGGACCTCTCTTACGTTGGAAAGCTTGATGCCGCCGTCCGCCTGGATGTCGATATGGGCGTCATGGGCCTCCATCCAGGCCCTGGCCTCCCGGACCTTGTCCAGGGTATCGGGCATCAGCTTCTGGCCGCCGAAGCCGGGCTCCACGGTCATGACAAGGAGCATGTCCGCCTGGTCCAGCCAGGGAATGACCTCCTCGAAGGGGGTGCCGGGCTTGATGGAAATGCCTGCCTTCCTGCCGCATTCCCGGATCAGCCTGAAGCACTCCGCGGGGTCCTTTGTCGCTTCCAGATGGAAGGTGATGATATCGCTGCCGCAGTCCGAGAACTCCCGGATATACCGCTCGGGGTCGATGACCATCAGATGAACGTCAAAGACCTGGCCGGTACAGGGCCGGATGCTCCGGATCAGGGGCATGCCGAAGGAGATCTGCGGCACAAAGACGCCGTCCATGACGTCGATGTGGACGAAGGGAACGCCGGCCCGGTCTGTTTCCCGGATGTCCGCCGCCAGATTTCCCAGATCTGCTGAAAGTATAGAGGGCGATAAAATGTTCTTCATGCTGTCCTTCCCGCCGCCTCAGCGGCTCCTTCTGCCTTCTGTCTGCGTCCACTATACCAGAAGCGGACGTATAAACAAGTCCGAAATACTTCCAGATTCTCTGAAGAAAATTGGTCTTTCCTGTGCAAAGTGCCCCTTATTCCCTGTTTTCCACATGGATGGCCCGGTAGACGTCCCTTCTGGAGATGCCCCGGTCGGCCGCCACCTTCTTCATGGCCTCCTTTTCCGGAAGGCCCTGGTCCAGGTAGGTCCGCAGATGGTCCGGTATGGACAGGCTGTCGAAGGACCTGCGGGCCTCCTCCTCCAGGGCTCCCGGATCCGCTCCTTCGATGACCAGGACATACTCGCCCCGGGGCTCTCTTTCCTCATAGTAGGAAATGGCCCCTCCGATGGTCATGGGCAGGGCCTCCTCATATTTCTTGGTCAGCTCCCGGCAGAGGGTCAGGCGGCGGCCCCCTCCCAGGACAGCCTCCAGTTCCTTTAAGGTGGACCGGAGCCGGTGGGGGGCCTCGTAGAGGATCATGGTCCTCTCCTCCCGCCGGAGCTGGTCCAGGACCCGCTTTCTTTCCTTTTTGCTCTTGCCTTCCTTTTCGGAGGGCAGGAAGCCCTCAAAGCAGAAGCGCCTGGAGGGAAGGCCGGACATGGTCAGGGCCGTGATCAGGGCGCAGGCGCCGGGAAGGGAGGTCACGGGGATCCCCTCCTCCAGGCAGCGGGCCGCCAGGATCTGGCCCGGGTCCGAAATGGCCGGGGTGCCGGCGTCCGTGATCAGGGCGATCTTCTCCCCTTTCAGGAGGCGGCCGATCAGGACCTCCGTCTTTTCATATTTGTTGTATTCATGGTAGCTGGTCATGGGCTTCCGGATCTCGAACCGGGCCAGAAGGGGAAGGCTGGTCCTGGTATCCTCCGCGGCGATCAGGTCCGCCTCCCGCAGGGCCTCTATGGCCCTGGGGGTCATGTCTCCCAGGTTCCCGATGGGCGTAGCCACCAGATAAAGTTTTCCTGTCATAGTCTTTTCTCTCTCAGGCTTTCCGCATGCCGTAGATTTCCAGGATCTCCCGGGTATAGACGCCCGGCTCCTCATAGACGATCAGGGGCTTTTCCGCCTGCAGGCGGGGCCTGCCGCCCCGGACGCAGTCCAGGAGGACCATGTTCGGCTCCCTGTCCGCGAAGGGATGGACCAGGCGCATCCGCTTGGGCTCCAGATGCAGGCGGCAGAGGGTCGTGATGACCTCCGCCAGGCGAAAAGGGCGGTGGACCAGATAAAAATGGCCGGAGGGCTTCAGAAGGAGGGCCGCGGCCCGGGCCACGTCCTCAAAGCCGCAGAGGGCCTCATGCCTGGCGATATACAGGTCCCTCCTGGCCCCCGGCAGGCCGTGCCCTCCGATCATGTAGGGGGGATTGGAGGTCACGACGTCAAAGGAAGCAGCCGGAAAGATCTGGTCTGCTTCCTTGATATCACCCTCTATGATCCGGATCCTGTCCTCCAGGCCGTTGAGCCTGACGCTCCGCCCGGCCCTGCCGGCGCTTTCCGGCTGGATCTCCAGGCCTGCCAGGAAGGACAGGTCCGTCCGGTCGGACAGCAGGAGGGGAATGATCCCGGTCCCTGTTCCCAGGTCCAGGGCCCGGCCCCGGGAGGCCGGATCCACATAGGCGGACAGAAGGACCGCGTCCATGCCGAAGCAGAAGGAAGCCGGATCCTGAATGATGAAGAGACCGCCCCGCTGGAGGTCGTCCAGCCTCTCATGGTCCTTCAGAAGGCCTGCCCGGCGGGCCTCAGCCTCATTCATCCTTTTTTCCTTTTCCCTTGCCCTTGCCGGACTTTCTGTCGGCGTGCTCCATCCGCTCGAGCTCCTTCATTTCCTTGCTGCCCTTTTCCCGGCGGGCCGCCCGGGCCTGGCCGCGGCGGCGCTTCCTGGTAATGGTCAGCTCGGAGACCGGATACTCATGAAGCTCCTTCTCGTCATCCACCTCCACCAGGATCCTGACGGTCTGGCGAAGGACATTGACGCTGGATACCTCGCCGGTCAGGCCGTCGGAGGCTCTGACCTCATCGCCGGCCTTGGGCAGGTTCCTGTTCAGTTCTTCGTAGGTCTCCTCCTCATACTTGAGGCAGCACATGAGGCGGCCGCAGGAGCCGGAGATCTTGGTGGGATTCAGGGACAGGTTCTGTTCCTTGGCCATCTTGATGGAAACGGGCACAAAGTCGGACAGATAGGCCTGGCAGCAGAGGGGCCTGCCGCAGATCCCGTAGCCGCCCATGATCTTGGTCTCATCCCGGACGCCGATCTGCCGGAGTTCGATCCTGGTGCGGAAGATCCCGGCCAGGTCCCGGACCAGGTCCCGGAAATCCACGCGGCCGTCCGCCGTAAAGTAGAAAAGGATCTTGCTGCTGTCGAAGGTATATTCCGCGTCGATCAGCTTCATTTCCAGACCATGCTGGCGGATCTTTTCCTGGCAGATCCGGAAGGCTTCCTTCTCCCGGCTCCGGTTGAGCTTCTCCCTTTCCTCATCGTCGGCGGTGGCCAGCCGGATCACCTGCTTGAGGGGCTGGCTGATCTTCTTTTCGGGCAGGATCATGGGATCTCCCACCACCGTGCCGAATTCCACGCCCCGGGCCGTTTCCACGATGACCCTGGACCCTCTGCGGATCTCCAGGCTGCCCGGGTCGAAGTAGTAAATCTTGCCGGCCGTCCGGAACCGGACGCCCACGACCTTTTTTTCTTTCTTTTCTTCTTTATGTTCCATATGCTGCGTATCTCTCTAATATATATGAATCCGGATATGCTTCGTATCTCTCCCTCTCCCGGAGGAGTCGGTCCCGGGAGGGAGCCAGTCTCAGACGGCTCTCAGTTTCCCGCGTCCTTTCTCCGGACGCAGGCGCGGCGGATGGAAAGGAGCAGCATCTCCATGGTCAGGGTACTGTTCACGCCCGCGCTCCGCCTTCTTGCCGCCGTCTCCGCCGCCTCCAGGACCCGGCCGGCCCCGGCATAGGAGAGCCTTTCGGCAATGTACCTAATATACTGTACTTCTTCTTCAAAAATCAACCCCCGGCCTGTCCCGGTGTTCTTGAAGACCAGGACGTCCCGGAGCCAGGTCAGGATCAGGTCCATGACCTCCTCCATCCGGTCCTGGCCGGAAAGGTCCTCCGCTGCCCGCCTGAGGGCCGAGGCGTCCAGGTCCGGGATCTGCCTGAGCAGGGCCAGGGTCTTCTCCCGGATCTCCGGAAAGACCTCATCCTCCGAAAGGAGCAGGGCCTTGCCGATGGAGCCTCCGGAGAAGCGGGCCAGGAGCCGGGCCCGGGGGGCCGGGATCTGCCGGTTCTCCGTGAGCCAGGCCGCGGCTTCCGTTTCCGCCACAGGCCTGACCTGGATCACCACGCAGCGGGACAGGACCGTGGGCAGGAAGTTGTCGATGCTTTCCGACAGCAGAAGAAAGACCGCGTAGGAGGGCGGCTCCTCCAGGGTCTTCAGAAGGGCGTTCTGGGCCTGGACGCCCAGGTTATGGGCGTCCTCCAGGATATAGATCTTGCGGGGAGAGGCGTAGGGCCGGATCGCCGTATCCGGCCGGAAGGACCGGATGTCCTTGACCGAGTATCTGGGAGGCTTTTCCCGGGGCCAGACCTGGACGTCGGGCTGGTTCCCGGACTGGATCTGGAGGCAGGACCGGCAGAGCCCGCAGGGCTCGATCAGGCCGTCCTCCTCCACCGGGCTCTCGCACTCTATGGCGGCGGCAAAGGTCCTGGCCAGGGTCCTTTTCCCGGCCCCCCGGCTCCCGTTCAGGATATAGGCGTGGGAAAGGCGCCCTGTCCGCAGGGCGTTCTGCATATGGGCTATGATGCCGTCCTCTCCGGCAATGTCATGAAAGCGGTACAATCAGTCATACCCCCTGATATAGTCCCGGACCTCCTCCAGGCACCTGTCCAGGTCCAGGTTGGAGAACCTGGTCCGGATCCCGGCCAGGTCCAGCTTTTCTTCGGAAAAGTCCCGGCAGTCCGCCAGGAACCTCCGGCAGAGCTCCTCGTAGCGGGGCTCCTTTTCCCTTCTCTCCCTGTCCAGGGCCCGCTGGAGCCGTTCCCCGTCCTCCACCTCTATATAGAGAGGGACGACAGCGTCCGCGCCGAACCTGTCCCGGAAGGACATATAGGATTCCAGGGTGGCGATGACCAGGTAGCCGGACGCGGATAGGTCGATCTGGCCGTCGTCCATGGTGTAATAGAACCAGGGACCGAAAGCCGTTTCATACCTGCGCCATTCCAGGACCCGGCCGGCCGCCAGGGCCGCCTCATAGTCCTGCCTGGACCGGAAATGATATTCCACGCCCTCCTTTTCCCCCTCCCGGATGGGCCGGGTGGTATAGGAAATGATGGAGGAAAGGGAAAGGATCCCGTCTGCCAGCAGCTGCCGATAGACGGAATCCTTTCCGGATGCACTTTTACCTATGATACAGAAAATATGATTCATAAAGGCATGCCTTTCTCAGATCTGTCAGCATGCTCATTATACATGGAAAAGGGATGGCTTTGCAACGAGGCTTACCAGACGTTGATGACCCTGGTGGAGTTGGTGGTGCCGGACTTGCCCAGAGGCAGGCCGCAGACCATGACGATGTTGTCGCCGGTCTTGACAAGGCCGGTCCTCTTGGCCGCTTCCACGGCGGAGTCAAAGAGGAGGTCCTCGGTCTCTTCCACGCCGATGACCACGGGCGTCACGCCGTGGAGCAGGTTCATCTGGCAGCAGGCCCAGGTGGCGGTGGTGCAGGCGATGATGGGGGCGGCGGGCTTATAGCGGGCCAGCTTGCCGGCCGTATAGCCGCTCATGGTCACGGTGATGATGGCTGCCGCCTTGATGTCGTCCGCGATGGTGCAGGAAGCGTGGGATATGGCGGTGGTAACGGAAGCCCGGCCGATGGTGGCGCCGTGGGTCTTGAGCCTCTCGGAGTAGTTGATATCCTTTTCCGCCGCTTCCGCGATCCGGCTCATGGTCCTGACCGCCTCCAGGGGATAGGCGCCGGCGGCCGTCTCGCCGGAGAGCATGATGGCGGTGGTGCCGTCATAGATGGCGTTGGCCACGTCCGTAGCCTCCGCTCTGGTGGGCCTGGGGTTGTGCATCATGGAATCCAGCATCTGGGTCGCCGTAATGACGTGGCGGCCTCTCTGCTCGGCCATGCGGATGATCTTCTTCTGGTAGACCGGGACGTCCTCCAGGGGGATCTCCACGCCCAGGTCGCCTCTGGCCACCATGACGCCGTCCGCCTCCTCCAGGATCTCTTCCATGTTCCGGATGCCCTGGACGGACTCGATCTTGGCAATGATCTGCATCTTGCTGCCATGGGCGTCCAGAATGGCCCGGATGTCCCGGATATCCTGGGCGGTCCTGGTAAAGGAAGCCGCGATGAAGTTAAAGCCCATGCGGCAGCCGAACTCGATGTCGTCCCTGTCCTGCCGGCTGATGAAGGGCATGGTCAGGTCCGCGCCGGGCACGTTGACGCCCTTGTGATTGGAGACCGGGCCGCCGTTGATGACGGTGCAGATGATATCCTGTCCCTGGATGGCGTCGACCCTGAGCTCGATCAGGCCGTCGTCGATCAGGATGCTGCCGCCTTCCTTGACATCATCGGGCAGGCCCGCGTAAGTCACGGAAGCCCTTTCGGCCGTGCCCAGGACCTCTTCCGTCGTCAGGGTAAAGGTATCGCCCTTGGTCAGCATGACCTTGCCGCCTTCGAAATCGCGCAGACGGATCTCGGGGCCCTTGGTGTCCAGGAGGGCCGCTACCGGCACCTGCATCTCCTTGCGGATCCGGACGAGCCTTTTGAACTTTTTCTCATGCTCCTCATGGGTCCCATGGGAAAAGTTGAACCGGGCCACGTTCATGCCGGCCTTGATGAGTTCCCGCATCATCTCCTCGCTCTCGCTGGCAGGTCCGATGGTGCAGATGATCTTAGTCTTTCTCATACCTCTACCTCTTTTCCTTCCGCCGCCCGGAGGCGGCTCTCCGTAAGCTTGTCTCTTCGCGGTCATTATACCAGAATCCGGCCCCGCCTTCATCGGTTCCTTTGTTGACTTTTCCCTTCCTTTTATTGGCTGCTTCTTCAGCCGGGCTCCCCGCGGCCGGAAAAGATCCGGGAGCCGGCCTCTCTCCCAAAGCCCCTTTTCATGCCCCCTCCCGGAAGAGTATAATAAAAGGGCCATACAGGCATCCGACCACTAAGATCCGCAACATGGAAGGGGGAAATATCCCATGCCTCAGAATAAGACCATCGTCCTGACCGGCGGCGGAACAGCCGGTCATGTCACGCCCAACCTGGCCCTCCTGCCCTACCTGGAGGAGGCAGGCTACCGGGTCTGCTATTTCGGTTCCAAAAAGGGGATCGAGAGAAAGCTCCTCTCGGATTATCCCATCTCCTATACGGCCATCTCCACCGGCAAGCTCCGCCGCTATTTTGACCTCAAGAACTTCACCGATCCCTTCCGGGTGGCCGGCGGATTCTTCGAAGCCAGAAGGGCCCTGAAAAAGCTCCGCCCCTGCGCCGTCTTTTCCAAGGGCGGCTTTGTCAGCGTTCCCGTGGTCCGGGCGGCCTGGACCCTGGGCATCCCCTGCGTCATCCACGAGTCGGACATGACCCCGGGCCTGGCCAACAAGCTCTGCTACGGGGCCGCCGCCAAGATCTGCTGCAACTTCCCCGAGACCATGAAGACCCTTCCCGCGGACAAGGCCGTCCTGACGGGGACCCCCATCCGGGACGTCCTCTTTACGGGGGAAAAGGCAAAGGGCCTTTCCCTCTGCGGCTTTACCGATGAAAAGCCCGTCCTCATGATCATGGGCGGAAGCCAGGGAGCGGCGGACGTCAACAAGGCGGTCCGGAACCACCTGGACGCCCTCCTTAAGGACTTCCAGATCGTCCATCTCTGCGGCCAGGGCCATCTGGACCCGGCTCTGGAGGGGAAGGAGGGCTACCGCCAGTTCGAGTATGTCCGGGACGACCTGCGCCACATCTTCGCCGCCGCCGACCTCATCATCTCCCGGTCCGGCGCCAACGCCATCTGCGAGATCCTGGCCCTCCGGATCCCCAACATCCTGGTCCCCCTTTCCTCGGGGACCCGGGGCGACCAGATCCTGAACGCCGCTTCCTTCAGGGAAAGGGGCTACAGCGAGGTGGTCCCCAACGATGACCTGGATCAGAAAATCGAGGAGACCGTCCGCCGCGTATACGAAGACAGGGCCTCCTACATCAGCGCCATGGAGAAAAGCAGCCAGTCCGAGGCCATCCCTATGATCCTGGACCTGATCCGGTCCGTGGAGAAATAAGGAACGGGGCCCCCGCTCCCTTCAGCCGTTTCCTTTCTCTCAGACGATTCAAAAAGCCCGCCCCTCCGGACCGGAAGGGCGGGCCTTTCTCATGCGCGGCTCATGCCGCGGATATTCGGTTTATGCGCCGAGAAGCTCTTTTCTGTTGATGGCGCGGATGGCCTTTCTGAGGCCGAGGATGCTCTTCGCGTTGACGGAAAGCTCATCTACGCCGTACTTGATGAATTCTTTGGTCAGAGTGGGATCTGCGCCCAGCTCGCCGCAGATGCCTACCCAGCAGCCATGCCTGTGGCCGGCTTCGACGGTCATCTTGATGGCCTTCAGGACCGCGGGATGGTGTGTATCGGAGAAGGGCTCCAGCTTCGCGTTCTGACGGTCGATCGCGCAGGTGTACTGGGTCAGGTCGTTGGTGCCCAGGGAGAAGAAGTCGACCTCCTGTGCCAGCTCGTCCGCGCAGAAGACAGCGGCGGGAGTCTCGACCATGATGCCGATCTCGATGTCGTCCGCTACCTTGTAGCCTTCCTTAAGCAGCTCCTGACGGCACTCCTCCAGGATCTCCTTGCACTCGCGAACTTCGGCGACAGAGATGATCATGGGGAACATGATGCCCAGGTTGCCGTATGCGGAAGCACGCAGCAGGGCGCGCAGCTGAGTCTTGAAGAAAGGCTTTCTGGTCAGGCAGATCCGGATGGCGCGATAGCCCAGAGCCGGGTTCTCTTCCTTGTCCAGATTCATGTAGTCGATGGTCTTGTCAGCGCCGATATCGCAGGTACGGATAACGACAAGCCTGGGAGCCAGGGACTCGAGCACGCGCTTGTAAGCGTTGAACTGCTCTTCCTCACCGGGCTCTTCCTTGGCGTTCAGGTACACGAACTCGGAACGGAAGAGGCCTACGCCTTCAGCGTCGTTGGCAACGACAGCGCCCACGTCGGAGGGGCCGCCGATGTTGGCGTACAGACGGACCTTATAGCCGTCGATGGTCACGGAAGGCTTGCCCTTGAGCTCCTGAAGAAGAGCTTCCTTGGCCTTGTCTTCCTGCTGTCTCTTGGTCAGGGCCGCGCGCAGGTCGGCATCGGGCTCGATGTAGACCACGCCGTTCTTGCCGTCGATGATGGCGTCCTTGCCGTCCCAGCTGTCATCCACTTCCTTGCACTGCATCAGAGCAGGGATGTTCATGGATCTTGCCAGAATGGCGGTATGGCTGTTGGCGGAGCCTTCGATGGTGATCATGCCCAGCAGAAGGGACTTGTCCAGCTTGACGGTCTGGGAAGGAGCGAAGTCTTCCGCGACCAGGATGGCGGGCTCTGTGCCCTGCAGGGAAGAGCTGTCAAGGCCGAGCAGGTTGTCAAGGACCATGCCCTGGATATCCAGGATATCAGCCGCGCGGGCCTTCATATAAGGGTCGTCCATATCGGCGAACATCTGCGCGTAGTTGGCGTAGCCCACCTGAACGGCGTACTCAGCGCTGCGCTTCTGGCCGGTGATGATCTCCTTGGTGGAATCATTCATGTCGTCATCTTCGAGCATCATGGCGTGTACCAGGAATACTTCCGCGATGTCCTTGCCGGCTTCCACGACTGCCTTCTCATAGAGGGCATTCTGCTGAGCGATGGCCTTTTCGACAGCAGCCTCATAACGGGCTACTTCAGCGGCGGGGTCATCGATGATGCCTTCGTTGATCTTTCTCTCAGGCTCCCTGTAGATCTTGATCTTGCCGATGGCGATGCCGTTAACGATACTTTTACCATTTCCTACCAGCATGGTTCGTAATCCTCCTTAACTTGTTTATGCTGTTTCAGTTCCTGTTCATTCCGCGGATGCTCAGAAATTCTCTTCCAGGAAAGCCTTGACTGCTGCGGCGCAGGCTTCCTCATCATCTCCGTTGACCACGACCGTGATGGTGTCGTTCTGCTTGACAGCCAGGCCCATCAGAGCCAGGAGCTTGGTCATGTCGCAGCTCTTGTCACCCTTGTAAACGGTGATCTTGCTGGCGAATTTCTTGGCTTCCTTTACAAGGATGCCTGCGGGACGGGCATGGATCCCGAGGGGATCTGTAACTGTAAATGTAAACTCTTTCATCTCTTTCTCCTTTACCTGGTTTTTCCTTCTGACCGTTCAACTGACATAAAGCCAGTTATGCATGAATATTATACTACAAATTGCTCAAAAAACAGAGCCCCGGCTGAAAAAAGTTATACATTTTTCAGCCGGGGCTTGTTTATTCTTTATTTATTTTCCGTGATTTTCACCACTGGCGCCCGAAATCAGATGCCGTTGCCGGTCTGAACGGAGCTGTAATCATCAGAGTTGGTCAGGAGGACAACGACACAGTCCGGATGATTGGCCTTTGCGATCTTGGCTCTGTCGAAGGTCATGATGACCTGACCGGCCTTGACCTTGTCGCCTTCAGCAACTGTGGGAGCGAAACCGTCGCCGTTCATGGCTACGGTGTCAACGCCGACGTGGATCAGGACTTCCATGTCGCCAGGGCCCGTGATGCCGATGGCATGTCTGGACTCAGCAACAGAGGAGACTTCGCCGTCGAAGGGAGCGAAGATCACGCCCTCGGTGGGGTTGATGCCTACGCCGTCGCCCAGGACGCCGCTTGCGAAGGTAGCGTCCGGAATCTCTTCTCTGGAGATGACCTGGCCTACCGCGGGAGCGATGACCGTGCCGGCTTCGCACTTGATGACAGCAGCGGTGGGAGCAGCAACTGCGGGAGCGGGAGCGGGAGCAGCCTTCTTAGGCTCTTCTTCCTGCCAGATCACAGTGGTGATGGCGAAAGCAATGCCGCCGGCGATGGCCAGAACGATGGTGTAAAGCAGAGCGTTGTTGATGGTCAGGTAGCCGGGGATACCGGTAACGCCGTAAGCGGATGCACCGATGCCCATGAACGCCGCGACCAGAGCGCCTGCGGCGCCGCCGATCATACCGGCAACGAAGGGCTTGAAGAAGCGCATGTTGACACCGAAGATAGCGGGCTCGGTGATACCAAGAGCTGCGGACATGGAAGAAGGAATGGCCACGGACTTGGTCTTGGCGTTCTTGCACTTGAGACCGACTGCCAGGCAGGCGCCGAACTGAGCGAAGTTAGCGGCGGAAGCGATGGGCATCCAGGTGTTGAGGCCCTTGGAGGCCAGCATGCCGGCTTCGATAACGTTGTACATGTGGTGCAGGCCCATGACGACGGTCGCGGGATACAGAGCGCCCATGATGCAGGAGCCGAAGGGGTTGGCAACGAGCTTCTCAGCACCGGCAAGGACCATGGTCTCCAGAGTGGAGAAGATGGGGCCGATGATGGTGAAGGTGACCAGAGCGGTGACCAGAACGGTGGTCAGAGGAGTCACGAAGAGGTCGATCATTTCCGGAACATGCTTATGCAGCCAGGACTCCAGCTTGGACATGAAGAGGACTGCCAGCATGACGGGGATGACGTGGCCCTGATAACCCAGCTGGTTGATCTGGCCCAGTGTGTAGGAATCGGTGATCTTGATGTGGCCGAACAGGTACCATACATCATAGCCGTCTGCGGCTGCCCAGCCGTTGGTCAGAGCGGAGTGGATCATCATCAGACCGATAACGGCGCCCAGGAAGATGTTGCCGCCGAAGACTCTTGCCGCGGAGATCGCCACGATAACGGGCAGGTAAGCGAATGCGGTGTTGGCGCACATATCCAGGAAGGCGAACCAGTCGGTTTCGCCGAAGCCGAGGCCGGGGATCTTAGCCAGCGCTTCGACCAGACCCATCATAAGACCGGATGCGACGATGGCGGGAAGGATCGGGACGAATACATCGCCGATGGGCTTCAGGAGACGGATGTACCAGGGCTGCTTGGCTGCTGCCGCTGCCTTGACGTCTTCCTTGGAAGCCGCGGACGCGCCGGTGATGGCCAGGAACTCGTCATAGACCTTGTTGACCGTGCCGGTGCCGATGATCAGCTGGAGCTGTCCGTTGGATTCGAACATGCCCTTGACGCCATCTACGTTCTCCAGCGCTTCCTTGTTGACCTTCGCGTTGTCAGCGATGACAAGACGAAGACGGGTCGCGCAATGGGCCGCAGATACAACGTTTGCGCCGCCGCCGATATTATCGGAGATTTCCTGCGCGCATTTTCTGTAATCTAATGCCATTTTTTGTGTCCTCCTCTTACTAGAAGTTGTCTGGTTTCTTTCTGTGAAGTTTTCACAAATAGTGAAAACGATTTCACAACTAAAGTTTATTTTATTTTAATTTTATTTGTTTGTAAATTGCTTTTTGTCCCAATTTCGCACTGCTTTTTTGTGCACCTTGCCGCCTCCTCCGCAGGCGGGCAGAAGGGTTCATACAGACCCCCTGTCCGTGATGGAATAGGGCAGCATGACGCTCCGGACCGCCTCCCCCCGGACCAGGTCCAGGAGAAGCCCGGCGGCCTTCCGCCCGCAGTCGTGGAAGCGGAGCCTGGCGATGGTGATGCCCGGCAGGCAGAAGCGGACCGCCCAGGAATCGCCGATCCCCACCAGGGAGACGTCCCCCGGGACCGACCTGCCGCTTTCCGCAAGGGCCTTCAGGGCCCCCATGGCGATGTTGTCCGTGGCGCAGACCACGCCGTCCAGGTCCGGGACCTCCTCCAGGAGCTCCCGCATGCAGGCGTAGCCGCCTGCCGGATCGAAGGGACTGATCCTGCGGGGCAGGGATTCAGCTTGAAGGCCTGCCGCCCGCAGGGCCTCCTGGACGCCTCTGCGGCGTTCAAGCCCCGCCGCCAGGTCCTTCTCGTCGGCGCCGATGTAGACGATCCTGCGCCTTCCCTTCTCTGTCAGAAGGGCCGTCACGTCCCTGGCCGCGTGGAAATCATCGTGATAGACGCAGGGGATCCCGTCCAGGTTCTGGCCCGTCACGACCACCGGGACCTTGGCGGACCGGACCGCCTCCAGGCTCTCCGGGGTCATGATGGTCCCCATGAGGATGATGCCGGCCACCTGGTTGTTCTGCATGACCTCCAGATAGCTCTGCTCCCTGTCGGTCCTGGTCTCTGAATTGCCCAGCAGGGTCAGGTAGCCGGCCTCCGACAGGATCTCGGAAATGCCCATGAGCACGTTGCTGACAGAATCAGACCGTACCTTGGGGACGATCACGCCCACCTGGCCTCCCCGGCCCGTCCGCATGCTCCTGGCCATCAGGTTGGGGCGGTAGCCCGTTTCCTTAATGGCCCTGCGGATCTTTTCCCTTTTTTCCGCGCTCAGCGAGCCGCCGTTGATGTAGCGGCTGACGGCCGCCGAAGAAACTCCGGCAAGGCTCGCGACTTCCTTGATCGTCATATCCCTGTTCTCTCCTGCATCTTACCCGGTGCTCTGATGCTGTTCCCCGTCAGGCCTGATCGGGCTCCTGGGCCGGCTTGACAACGGCAGCGGGCTTCTTGGCAGCCGTCTTTCTGGTCCTCTTGGCGGCGGGCTTGGCTCCCCCGTCCTTTTCAGCGGCCTTCTTTGCGGTCTTTTTCGGAGCTGCCGCCTTTTTGGCCGTTCCCTCCGTCTTCTTCGCGGCCGTCCTCTTCTTGACGGGAGCCGCGGGAGCCTCCTCCTTCTTTTCCAGCGTAGGCGCCTTTCTGGTGGGCAGGGCCTTGTTGTAGGTGGTCAGGAGCCAGACGAAATCATAGGGCTTCAGGGTCCAGCCGCTGGCCTTGCAGATCTCCCCGTTCAGAAGGTTGACATAGTCCTCCACCTCATTGATCCAGGCGGTCTGTTCCTTATCGCTGAAATTGAAGAGGGCGATCAGCTTTTCGCCGTTGTAGTAGCGGCCGATGCCCAGGACCTGGTCGTTCCAGGTCTCTACGGTCCAGGTATCCGCTTCGGACTCGAAGACGCCGAACTCGCGGCGGATGGCCACCAGCTCCTGGATGCCGTGGAAGATCCTGCCCTCGCGGGTCGTCAGATCATGGCGCTTTGCCACCTCGTCCCAGCGCAGGTCGCCGCGGTGGAGATAACGGCTGTCATCCCACTTGATGGGGTCGTTGTGATAGTCGTAGTCGTTCTTCTGGCCGATCTCATCGCCGGAATAGAGGACCGGGATGCCGCTCTGGACCAGCATGAAGGCATGGAGCATGAGATCCAGGGTGATGGCCCTGTCCAGCTTCCACTGGCTGCCCTCGTATTCCGCCGCCTCGATGCCGCACAGGGAAGCGGTGGTGCCGCAGAGCCTGGCGTCGCCCAGACGGGGATCGTCGTTGTAGAGCTCGCCCCTGGCGTCGCTGTCCCAGCCGCCCAGGCCGCGCAGGTATTCGTTCAGATATTTCTTATGGGCCACTTCCTCGATGCCGAACTGCTTGAGGAACTTGTAGTCCAGGCCCCAGCCGATATCGTCATGGCAGCGCAGATAGTTCAGGAAGGTATACTCTCTGGGCAGCATGAAGACCGTATCCATCTGATGGCGGAGCAGGCGGACGTCATGGGTCGCCACGGTATGCCAGAGGCTGGCCATGGTGGTGACGTTGTAGAGCATGTGGCATTCCGGCTTCTCGACGGTGCCGAAGTAGGGAACGACCTCCTTGGGCTCCATGACGACCTCGCCCAGAAGCAGGGTCCCGGGGGCTACGACCTCGGAGGCCATCCGCATCAGGCGGACCAGGGTATGGACCTGGGGAAGGTTGCGGCAGTTGGTGCCCAGTTCCTTCCAGATATAGGGAGTCGCGTCCAGACGGATGATGTCAACGCCGTGGTTGCAGAGGTTGAGCATATCCGCGGTCATGTCGTTGAAAACGACGGGGTTCGCGTAGTTAAGGTCCCACTGATAGGGATAGAAGGTGGTCATGACGACCTTGCCTGCCTCCTCGCACCAGGAGAAGTTCCCGGGCGCCGTGGTCGGGAAGACCTGGGGCACGGTCTTTTCGAACTCGTTGGGAATGGTCCAGTCATCATAGAAGAAATACCGGTCCTGATATTCCTTCTCGCCAGCCCTTGCCCTCCTGGCCCATTCATGGTCCTCGGAGGTGTGGTTCATGACGAAGTCCAGGCAGATGCTCATGCCCTGGTTGTGGCATTCAATGCCCAGGTCCGCCAGGTCCTCCATGGTGCCCAGCTCGGGCTGTACCTTGCGGAAGTTGGAAACGGCATAGCCGCCGTCGCCCCTGTCCTTGGGGCTTTCCAGCAGGGGCATCAGGTGCAGGTAGTTGACTCCGCACTCCCGGATATAGTCCAGCTTTTCCTTTACGCCCTTCAGGGTGCCGGCGAAGCAGTTGGTGTACATCAGCATGCCCAGGATCTCGTTGCCCTTATACCAGTCCGGCACGGCCTCTCTGGCCTCATCCCATTCCTTTAAGAGGGGGGAACGCTCTGTATGATACTGATAGAGCATACTGAGGAAATAGTCGAACGCCTGCTGGTCATTGTTGTACAGTTCCGCGTACAGCCATTTCATCTCATCATAGTGCTTTTCCAGACGGGTACAGAAGACACTGTCCCATCCTTTGCCTTCAAACATGGTTCTTCCTCCTTGTCATTCTTATCAGCCGCTGTTCCTCCGGCGCACGGACCGGCCAAAAGGCGCACGCCGGCCCCGGTTTTTTGTAATCGTTTTCAGTATAAATTTTTTATGAAATTTTTACAATTTGCCAAAAGCCGAATTTGAACGTCCGCTTTTGTGCGTTTGTACCAAAAGAAGGGGTTTCTGGATAAACTGTCCAAAAAAAGCCTATTTGAAACTTTCTTTTTTATGATTTCTCCTATATAATTATCCCAAACGCATACTTAGTTGTTCCAAGTAGCGGCTTCTTTCCGCCGGGCGGAAAGAGATAACCATACACCTTATATCAAGGAGGAAAAACAAATGGCATTAGTATCTGCAAAAGAAATGCTCCAGGCTGCAGTCGCAGGACACTATGCAGTGCCCGCAATCAACCTCAACAACCTTGAGTGGACCAAGGCTGTTCTGGCAGGCGCACAGGAAACCGGCTCCCCCATCATCGTTCAGGTGTCTGAGGGCGCAGGCAAGTATATGAGCGGCTTCAAGAATGTTGCCGACATCGTCAACAACGTCATCGAAGTCCAGGGCATCACCGTTCCCGTAGCTCTTCACCTTGACCACGGCACCTATGCAGGCGCTTACAAGTGCATCAAGGCCGGCTTCTCCTCCATCATGTTCGACGGCTCCGCTCTTCCGATCGAAGAGAACCTGGCAAAGACCGCTGAGCTGGCAAATGTCTGCAGACAGCTGGGCCTTTCCCTGGAAGCTGAAGTCGGCGCCATCGGCGGCGAGGAAGACGGCGTAGTCGGCATGGGCGAGTGCGCGGATCCCGACGAGTGCAAGAAGATCGCCGACCTGGGCATCACCATGCTGGCAGCAGGCATCGGCAACATCCACGGCGTATATCCTGAAGGCTGGACCGGCCTGCAGTTCGACGTTCTGGCAGCCATCAAGGAGAAGGTCGGCGACATGCCTCTCGTTCTTCACGGCGGCTCCGGCATCCCGGAAGATCAGGTCAAGAAGGCCATCTCCATGGGCGTCGCAAAGATCAACGTCAACACCGAGTGCCAGATCGCTTTCGCGGAAGCCACCAGGGCTTACATCGAGGCAGGCAAGGATCGGCAGGGCAAGGGCTTCGACCCTCGTAAGCTGCTCGCTCCCGGCGCAAAGGCAATCACCGAGATGGTCAAGACCAAGATCGACATCTTCGGTTCCGCAGGCAAGGCCTGAAACAATCTCTGCCGCTTAAGGCAGTCATGAACGGCTGAAAAAGGGCCGGGCACCCATCCGGGTGTCCGGCCCTCTGCTTTGCCAGGGAAAGGGGGGATCCGCGGCGGATCCCCCCTCCTTTTCCGGTCTCTCTGTTTCCTTCCTGCCAGGTCTTCTTTCCTCCTTCCGGCTTCCCTTCTCCGGTCCCCGTGCCTTGCCCTTATGCCTTTTCGCCGGCCTCCGGCTTCTGCCGCCTCCAGTGGAGGATGCAGGCGGACCTGGGGGCCATGGACAGGGCAAGCCGTCCGCGGCGGGCCCTGACCTTTTCTCCCGGCATCCGGAAGCCCTCCTCATCGGTCACGAAGACCAGGTCCGCCTCCGCCTCCTCCGGCAGGCCCGCCAGGTCAGTCTGAAGCCGCATGGAAGAAGGCTCGTCCAGGTTGCTGACCGCCGCGATCAGGACCTCCTCCTCATCGAAGCGCCCGTAGGCGATCCTGCCCCGGGACCCGAAGAGGGGCACCAGGGACCCCTGCCGGAGGACCGGAAAGGTCCTCCGGAGACCGATCAGGGCCCTGTGGAAGGCAAGCATCTCCCTGTCCTCCCGGCCCCATGGATAGGTCCTGCGGTCATCGGGATCGGTAAAGCCCGTAAGGCCCGCCTCGTCCCCGTAGTAGATGGCCGGGACGCCGGGCCAGGTCATCTGGACCAGGACCGCCTCCCGGAAGACGGCGGGCCGGATCCCCTCCGAGGCCTTTTCCGGTCCCAGGTCCGCCGACCGGCCCACAAGGCCGCTGGTCCTGGTCAGGAACCGGGAATGGTCATGGTTGGAAAGCTGGTTCATGCTGACCCAGGCAGCGGGCGCCGGCATGTTCCGGGCCCTTTTCCAGAGCATGTCCCTCCAGAAGGGCCGGGGATCGTTCAAAAGGTCCTCCCGGAATTCCAGGCTGTGCTTTTCCATGCCTGTCAGGAACCAGGTCAGGGGCTCCATGAAGCCCTCGCAGTTCATGATGGAGTCCCATTCCTCTCCCCGGAGCCACTTTTCGGATTCCGCGTAGTTCTCCGCCAGGATCAGGGCCTCCGGATTGGCCCCTTTGACCGCCTCCCGGAACCGTTTCCAGAAGCGGTGGTTGAAGGCCTCGGAATGGCCCAGGTCGGCAGCCACGTCCAGGCGCCAGCCGTCCGCCGAAAAGGGAGGCGAGACCCATTTGGCCCCGATCCGGAGGATCTCCTTTTCCAGGTCCTCCGATCCCTCATAGTTGAGCTTGGGCAGGGTCTTATGGCCCCACCAGCCCTCATAGGACCCGTTGCCGGGCCAGGCGTCCTCTTCAAAGTGAAAATAGTCCCGGAAGGGCGAGCCGGCGCTCTGAAAAGCGCCCGCCCTCTTCTCTCCGGCGGCCCTGTAGATGCCCTCGGCGTCCAGCCATCGGTGAAAGGACCCGCAGTGGTTAAAGACTCCGTCCAGGAGGATCCGCATGCCCCGCCGGTGGGCTTCCTCTGTCAGGCGGGCAAAAAGGGCGTCCCCTTTCTCCAGGCAGGCCGGATCCGTGGTCCTCCGGATGTAGAGGCCGGCCTCCGCGTTGTCCGTCTCTCCTTCCTCCAGAAGGGGGCCCTCCTCCCCTCCTCCGGGGCCGAAGTGGGGATCGATGTGGTCATAGTCCTGGGTGTCATACTTGTGGCTGGAGGGGGAGACAAAAAGGGGATTGAAATAGAGGACGTCCACTCCCAGGTCCTGCAGGTAGTCCAGATGGTCCAGGACTCCCTGCAGGTCTCCCCCGTAGAAGCGGTGGGTGTCCTCCGGGGCAGGCGGCCGGTACCAGTCCTCCTCGTACTCAGCCCTTTTCCCATTATAAAAGTATTCTCCCGTCCGGACCTGGTTCCCCCGGGACCCGGAGGCGAACCGGTCCGGAAAGATCTGGTACATGACGGCCCCTTTCGCCCAGTCCGGTACGGAAAACCCCGGCAGGATCCGGAACCGGTCCTTGTCCCCGGGCCTGCGGCAGAGGCCGCGGCGGCCGTAAAGGACCCTCCTGCCGGACAGGGTCAGGAGCTCGAACCAGTAGGAATCTGTCTCTCCCGCCCGCAGAAAGGCTTCAAAAAAGCGGAAGCGGCCGTTCTCCCGGCTGCCCGCCCAGTCCGTCTCCTCCATGGGGCGTTTTTCCCTGTCCGTGCACAGGAAGACGCCTCCCATGTCCTCCCGGCCTGTCCGGAGCCGGATCCTGACAAGATCCCCTGCCGCCGGCTGGGCAGGATCCATAAAAGCGGGCGACTGATCCGAAAACAATGCTTTCTTATCCACTTGTACCTCCTCCTTCCCTTCCTCTTTTCCGGACAGAAAGAAAGACAGCCACCGGGACTGTCTTTCCTTATCACAAGCAGGAAGGGACCGGGCGCTCAGGCGCCGGCTGCCGGCGCTGTCTCATGAAAGAGAGCGTCGAACTCCTCTCCTGTCAGTTTTTCCTTTTCGACCAGAAGGTCCGCTGCCCTGAGCAGGATGTCCATGTGGTCCTGGATGATCTGTCTGGCCCTGGCGTAGCAGTCATCGATGATCTGCCGGACCTCCTTATCGATCTCACCGGCCATGAACTCACTGTGCCGGCTCTCCCGGCCCAGATCATAGCCCAGGAAGACATTTTCCTGGTCGGTCTCATAGTTGATGGTGCCGATCTTCTTCGACATGCCGTAGCGGGTCACCATCTGGCGGGCCATGGCCGTGGCCTTCTGGATGTCGTTGGAGGCTCCTGTGGTGATGTCCTCCAGGACCAGCTCCTCGGCGATCCGGCCGCCCAGGTCCACCATGATCTCCTCCAGCATGTGGGTCCTGGTCATGTACATCTGGTCCTTCTCCGGCAGGGGCATGGTATAGCCGCCCGCGGCAAGACCTGTGGGAATAATGGAAATGGTATAGACCCTGCCCACCTGGCCCAGCTCATGGAAAAGGATGGCGTGGCCGGTCTCATGGATGGCCGTGATCCTCTTCTCCTTTTCGGAGATGACATGGCTCTTCTTCTCATGGCCGATGCCGATCCGGATAAAGGCCTGCTGAATATCCGACTGGCGGATAAAGGGCCTGTTGTCCCTGGCGGCGGCGATGGCAGCCTCATTCAGAAGGTTCTCCAGGTCCGCGCCGGTAAAGCCGGCCGTGGTCCTGGCGGTCTCGGCCAGGTCCACGTCCTCGCCCAGGGACTTGCCCCTGGCATGGACCCTCAGGATGGCTTCCCGGCCCTTTACATCGGGCCTGCCCACGGAGATCCGCCGGTCGAAGCGGCCGGGGCGCAGGATCGCGGGATCCAGGATGTCGGCCCGGTTGGTGGCGGCCATGACGATAATGCCCTCATTGACGCCGAAGCCGTCCATCTCCACCAGGAGCTGGTTGAGGGTCTGTTCTCTTTCATCGTGGGACCCGCCCAGGCCTGTGCCTCTTCTCCGGGCCACCGCGTCGATCTCATCGATAAAGACGATGCAGGGAGCGTTCTTCTTGGCCTCCTCGAACATGTCCCGGACCCGGGACGCGCCGACGCCGACGAACATCTCCACAAAATCCGAGCCGGAAATGCTGAAGAAGGGAACGCCGGCCTCTCCGGACACGGCCTTGGCCAGCAGGGTCTTGCCCGTGCCGGGCACTCCCTCCAGAAGGACGCCCTTGGGGATCCGGGCTCCCAGCCTGGTATACTTGCCGGGGTCCTTCAGGAAATCGATGATCTCCTCCAGGTCTCCCTTTTCCTCCTCCAGGCCGGCCACGTCCGCCAGGGTGACCCTTTCGGAATCGCTGCGCCTGGCCCGGCTCTTGCCGAAATTCAACATCTTCGCGTTGGAGCCCCCGCCCATGCTCTGGCTGGTCATGATATAGAAGAAGGCCATGCAGAGCACGGCGACCAGGATCATGGGAAGCACGCTGGTCAGGAAGGTCTGGTCGGCGGGTATGTCCCGGACGGCAGGGTCCAGATCGGCCTGGCGGGCCAGGCCTTCGATCAGGGTCACGTCCGTGGCGTACAGGACCTGCTCCGTCCCGTCCTGCAGGGCCACGATGGCGCAGCCCGTCGGAGTCTCCCGGTTGGGGCAGATCTCCACCTCCGTCACCCGGCCTTCCGCCAGGTCCTTTTCGAAGGCTCCCATGGTATAGGCAGGCCCTCTGCCTGAAAAGGAGCCGCGGACGACCGTATAGATCACGATCAGGGCAGCCATCATAAGCAGCAGGGACAGGCTCCTGTTCCTGCCGCCGGTCTGTCTGTTGTCCAAATTCCACCTCTGTTCCGGCACGCGGTCCGCGTGCCATCAGTCTCTGACGCCCGTTCCCTGCTCAGTCTTCAAACCGGACGACGCCGATATAGGGCAGGTTGCGGTAGCGCTGGTCATAATCCATGCCGTAGCCGACCACGAACCGGTCCGGGATCCGGAATCCCACGTAGTCTACGCTGATGTCCACCACCCGGCGCTCCGGCTTGTCCAGCAGGGTGCAGAAGCGGATGCTCCTGGCCCCCTTGTCGCGGAAGAGCTCCTGCAGGTAGCAGATGGTCCTGCCCGAGTCCACGATATCCTCTACGATGATCACGTCCTTGTCCAGGAGCGGATCGTCCAGGTCCTTGACGATCCTGACGATGCCGGAGGACTTGGTGGATGCCCCGTAGCTGGAAACGGACATGAAGTCAATGGAGACCGGGACCGTGATCCTCTTGGCCAGCTCGCACATAAAGAAGCTGGCGCCCTTGAGGATGCCTACCAGATGGACCTGCCTGCCGGCATAGTCTTCCGAGATCCTTTTCCCCAGTTCACTGATTTTCTGGTCTACCTCCTCCTCAGTCAGGAGTGTTTCAATGTATTCGGCCATGTCTGTAACCCTTTCTTATACTTCTTTCCGGCTCCAGGTCAGGACCAGGATCCTCTTTGTTCCCCCATCGGGCAGATAGGCGGGAGAGACCCTGCGGCCGGGCACCCAGAGACAGTCCCTGCCCGAAAAGGGCAGGACCATCCGGTCCCGGATTTCTTTCGGCACCTTTTCGTCGATCATCAGCCTTGCCAGTGATTTGGAGGGAGCTCCGGCCCCCTCGGCCAGTGCCATCCTGTCCCCCTGCTGCCGGGTCCGGAAAACAAGGGGCGAAGCTATTTTATCATAATCAAAAGCTTTCGTATACTGATTTTCCGGGGCCGGAAGAGGCTCCTCCCCCGCCGGGACCAGCCGGACCCGGTAGTCCTCCCCGCTCCCGGGGAAGGAGGAGACAGGGGCTTTTCCGATCAGGAGCCTGTCATAGACCCGAAGGGCCCTGATCCCGCCGGGCAGAAAGGTCTCCCGGGTCCCTCCGCCCTCCAGCAGGGCCTCCAGGCTCCTGATGTGGGCCCGGGTCAGGTCCTTCCTGCCGCCGCAGGCGGCGGCCGCCGCCTCCATCAGGATCCGCCGCCGGATCAGGGAGGGCCGCTCCAGAAGGGCACTGACCAGAAGGGCCCCCTCCGGGGCCAGACAGGCGGCCGCCTCCTCCCGGGTCCGTTCCTCCAGATAGGCCTCGGTCTCGGCAGCTTCCCCGGCCGCGGCCGCGATGTGGGCGTCTGTCTCCCGGTTGATCGATTCCCTGAGCAGGGGGAGGACCCTGGCCCTCAGATAGTTCCGGGACCAGGAGGGATCCAGATTGGTCCGGTCCGTCCGCCAGGCCGTGCCCCTCTCCTCCAGAAAGGCCTCGATCTCCCGCCTCCTGACGCCCAGGAGGGGCCGGATGATCCTGCCGGAGACCGGCAGCATGCCCCGGAGGCCGGTCAGGGCAGAGCCCCGGCAGAGGTTGAAGAGGACCGTTTCCGCCTGGTCCTCCAGGTGATGGGCCACCGCCACCCTGCAGAGCCTCCCGGTCTCTTCCTCCATCTCCTCCGCCAGGGAGGAGAAGACGCCGTACCGGAGGTCCCGGCAGGCCTCCTCCAGGCCGATGCCCCGCTCCGCCGCGGCCAGGTCCGCCCGGACCCTGACAGACCGGCAGGGAACGCCCAGGCCCCGGCAGAGGGCCTCCGTAAAGGCCTGGTCTTCGTCCGCTTCTTCCCGGATCCCATGATGGACGTGGACCGCCGAAAGGGAAAAGGAAAGGTCCTCCTCCAGGGCCCTGAGGACAAGAAGAAGGCATACGGAATCGGGCCCGCCGGATACGCCGGCCAGGACCAGGTCTCCTTCCCCAATCATCTGTCTGTCCCGGATCTCCTCCCGGACCCTTCTGATCAGATCCATGTCCGCCTCCCTTCCGCAGGCAAAAAAGGACGGCTCATCTGCCGTCCTCTTCTCTGAATATGGTCTCGCCTTCATACAGAAGACCCAGCTTTTCCCTGGCGATCTGCTCAATGAACTGGTCGGTCCGGGTATACTCCCGGTACTCTTCAATGGACGCCGCCCGCTGCTTTTCGTCTTCGATCTCCTGCTCCAGCTGCTCGATCCGAATCCGGTTCTGGTCCAGCCTGGCGTGAAGGCTCCTGCCGTTGACATAGACGATGGCGACCATGATCAGGACCAACAGGGCAGCCAGGATAAAACTGACTCTGGTCTGGCGCTTCTTCCTCCTGTCCGATCTTCTTTCCATACCTGTGTACCTGTGTCCTCTCTTCCTCCGGCATCCTAGAGATACCGGAACAGGTCCGCCGCGTCGTCCTTGCGGACTGTCTCCTGGACAGCCAGGACCTCCACCCTGGTCTCCCGGTTCCCGAAGGCGATCTCGATGATATCGCCCGGCTTTACCTCCGCGGAGGCCCTGGCCACCTTGCCGTTCAGGGTGACCCTGCCCGCGTCGCAGGCCTCATTCGCCACCGTTCTTCTCTTGATCAGTCTGGATACTTTCAGAAATTTGTCTAGCCTCATGCCGGTCACCGCCGGAGGGTCCCTCCGTCCTTTTCAGAATCACTGATAAAGAGCGGACCCGGAGATATCTCCGGGCCCACCGCATTGTGCCTTATATGCCAGTCCTTATGCGTTGATGGCATCCTTCAGGGCCTTGCCGGCCTTGAATCTGGGAGCTCTGGAAGCCTCGATCCGCATGACCTCGTTGGTCCTGGGGTTCCTGCCTTCTCTGGCAGCGCGCTCGCTGACCTCAAAAGTGCCGAATCCGACGATCTGGACTCTGCCGCCCTGCTGAAGCTCCTCGACAACTGTCTCGGTGAAAGCCTTCAGAGCCTTTTCAGCGTCCTTCTTGCTGAGACCGGACTTTTCTGCCATAGCCGCAATGATTTCTGTCTTATTCATGAACTGTTTCCTCCTGTCAGACGGGAAGTCTGTTGTTGATTTGTCTGATAGACGCATATACCATTTATAGACGGTTTTCCCGCAATTGTCAAGAATCTGAGCGCTATTGGCCCTGCTTCCCGGGCGGCTTCTCCGAAATCTCTTCTCCGAAACGCTCCAGGAGCCAGCTTCTGGTATTGTGGCGGGGGTTTTCCAGGACCTCCTCGAACATGGCCTTCAGGACCTCTCCCATCCGGGGCCCGGGCTCCATGCCGGCCCGGATCAGGTCCTCTCCCTTCACGGCCAGGTCCGCCATCCGCACGCAGTCGCCCCTGCGGGCCACCCTCTCATACAGGATGCCGGCCCTGAGCAGGATGCTTTCCTTCTGGGCCCGCATATACATGCTCTGGGCCCGGATATCGGCCGCCTTGACCTGGAGCAGGAGGGGGAAGAGGTCCGGCCCGATCTTCACCATATACCGGCGGATCCCGGCCTCGGTCAGCCTCAGGATATCGTCGTGGCAGAGGACCAGCTTCAGGACCCGGTCCCTGGTCCTGTTGTCATAGCGGAGGCGGCGCAGGATGTCCCTGGAAATCTTCTCGCTGATCTCCGGGTGGCCCCAGAAGTGGTCGATCCCCCTGGAATCCGTGGTCCTGGCCGCGGGCTTGCCGAAGTCGTGCAGCAGCATGGTCAGGCGCAGGGTCAGGTCGGGCGCCACCCCGCGGATCGACTGGATGGTATGCTCTCCCACCGTATACATATGGTGGGGATTGACCTGGGGCGTTTCCATGCAGAGGTCGAATTCCGGCAGGAAGACGGCCGTGATCCCCATCTCATAGAGGTCCCGGAGCATCTCCGGATGCGGCGAGACCAGCAGGGCGTCCAGCTCGGCCCGGATCCTCTCCGCGGATACCAGCTTCAGGTTCCCCGCCATAGAGGCGGCAGCCTCCCGGGTCTTCTCCTCGATCCGGAAGCCGAACCTGGCCGCGAAGCGGACGGCCCGCATGATCCGGAGCGCGTCCTCGGAGAACCGCTCCCGGGGGCAGCCGACGGCCCGGATCAGGCCCTCCTCCAGGTCCTTCTGTCCTCCGAAGAGGTCCACCAGTCCGTCCCTGTCATTGTAGGCCATGGCGTTGATGGTGAAGTCCCTGCGGCGCAGGTCCTCTGCCAGGGAGGACGTGAAGGTCACCTTTTCGGGATGGCGGCCGTCCTTATAGGCTCCGTCCACCCGGTAGGTCGTGACCTCAAAGCCCTCGCCCTGCAGGAGGACCGTCACGGTCCCGTGCTTCAGGCCCGTGTCCACGGTCTTCTTAAAGAGGGCCTTGACGGCCTCCGGCCTGGCCGATGTGGTGATATCCCAGTCATGGGGCTCGATTCCCAGGAGACTGTCTCTGACGCATCCGCCCACGACATAAGCCTCATGGCCGGCGTTCATCAGCCTGTCCAGGATCCTGGCTGCCTTACTAGGTATCTCTATCCGGACGTTCCTGTCTTCTGTCATCATAGCCCCGTCTTTTCCTCAGTTGTCTTAATACGCCTTGGCCCAGTAGACCATCTTGGCGGCAGGTCTTCCGCAGCAGACGCAGGTGGAAGCGATCTCCTCCTGCTCGAAGGGGATGCAGCGGCTGGTCACGGAGTACTTCTCCTTGATGGTCTCCTCGCAGGCCCTGTCTCCGCACCACATGGCCTTGACAAAGCCGGTCTTCTCGGCAAAGGTCTGCTCGAATTCCCCGGGCGTGGCGGCGGTCCAGGTATGGTCCTCCAGGTGCTTCTTCGCCCTTTCATACATATCCTTCTGCATGACGGGGATCAGGCCCTGGAGCTTTTCCGCGGCCTCTTCGATGCCGCATTCGATCTTTTCCCGGGTATCCCTGCGGACCAGGACGCAGCGGCCGTTCGCGATATCCCTGGGGCCGATCTCCAGACGGAAGGGAATGCCCCGCATTTCCTGGTCGGAGAACTTGAAGCCCGGGCTCTTGTCGCTGGCGTCGACCTTCACGCGCAGGCCGGCCGCCTTCAGGGCCGCCTCGATCTCAAAGGCCTTGTCCAGGACGCCGGCCTTCTTCTGCTGGATCGGAATGATCATGACCTGGGTGGGGGCGATCACAGGAGGCAGGACCAGGCCGGAGTTGTCTCCGTGGACCATGATCAGGGCTCCGATGATCCTGGTGGAAAGGCCCCAGGAGGTCTGGGCGGCGTATTTGAGCTTGTTGTCCCTGTCGGTGAACTGGATGCCGTAGGCCTCGGCGAACTTGGTGCCGAAGTCATGGCTGGTACCGGACTGGAGGGCCCTGCCGTCGTGCATGAGGGCTTCGATGGTATAGGTCGCTTCCGCGCCGGCGAATTTTTCCTTGTCCGTCTTCTGGCCCCGGACAGTAGGGATGGCCAGGTCTTCCCGGCAGAAGTCCGCGTAGACGTTCAGCATCTGCTGGGTCCTGGCGCGGGCCTCCTCCTCGGTGGCGTGGATGGTATGGCCCTCCTGCCACATGAACTCACGGGAACGCAGGAAGGGCCTGGTCTCCTTTTCCCAGCGGACTACGGAGCACCACTGGTTGTAGACCCTGGGCAGGTCCCTGTAGGACTGTACGTCGCTGTGGAAGAAGTCGCTGAAGACCGTTTCCGAGGTGGGACGGACGCAGAGCCGCTCCTGAAGGGGCTCGCTGCCGCCGGACGTGACCCAGGCCACCTCAGGGGCAAAGCCGTTGACCAGGTCGCTCTCCTTGGCCAGCAGGTTCTCCGGGATCAGCAGGGGCATATAGACGTTCTCCACGCCGGTCGCCTTGAAGCGGGCGTCCAGATGGCTCTGGACCGCCTCCCAGAGGGCATAGCCGGCCGGCTTGTAGACCAGGAAGCCCTTGATGTGGGAATAGGCCACCAGGCCCGCCTTGGTCACGACATCCGTATACCACCTTGTAAAGTCCACATCCATCGATGTGATTTCTTCTACGAGTTTTTTCTGTTCTGCCACGTTGTTTCCTCCATTGTGATTTATTTTCGGGCCGGTCGGGGCTCCGCGGAGAGTCCCAGCCGGTTCAGGCCGGAAAAGACGGCCCGGACCGAGGCCCTTGTAATATTCGAGCTGACGCCGGCCCCGTAGGTCGTCCGGCCGGTGGCGGGATCCAGCAGACGGACATAGGCCGCCGCCTGGGAATCCGACCCTTCGTTCAGCGCGTGCTCCTCATAATCCAGGATCCTGACCCGGATGCCCGGGTGTTCCGCCAGTCCCCTCTGCAGGGCGTCCAGAGGCCCGTTGCCGGCCGCCTGGAAGGTATGGAACTCCCCGCCCGAGGAATAGGAGACCCGGATCCTTGTATCAAATTCCGTCTCCAGATCCCCGCTGACATCCGTCACCTGCAGGCGGCGGAAGTGCATGGGCTCGCTGTTGCGGATATAGGAGGCGCGGAAAGCCTCCAGGACCTCCTCCGGTGTCAGGCTCCGCCGGCCGGGATACAGGTCCGAAGCCTCCCCGGCAAATTCCTCCTGCATGCCCATGGGAAGCTTGAAGCCGTAGCGGGCGGCCAGGATCTCCGTCAGGCGGGCCGCGGATTCGCCCCGCAGGGCGCCTGCGGCGGGCAGGAAGGTGGAGCCGATATCAGAAGGGTCGATCTGCAGGTAGGGGACCCGCCAGATCTCCTCTTTGTCCCTTCTCTCTTCCAGGGCCTTTTCCACCGCCTCCCGGCGGGAGGGGGAATAGGCCGCGAAGGATTCCTTGCCGAAGTATGGATGCCGGCCCTCGGGGCCCGGCACGCCGATCCTTTCGCAGGTCTCGGCCAGTTCCCGGGCGTCCTCCAGGGACAGGCCCGGATCCATTCCCTCCGAGAAGAGGTTCATGGCCAGGGTCAGGATGGAGGTCTGGCCGGAGCTGTCTCCGTAGCCAAAGAGGGTCCCCTCCACCTTCTGGGCCCCTGCCAGCAGGGCCATTTCCGCCGCCGCGTTGCCGGTGCCCCGGCAGCTGTGGGGACGGACGCTCAGGACAAAGCGGTCCCGGCCCGGAAGGTTCCGGTCCACATATTCTACCCTGTCGGCGTATACATTGAGGGAAGACCGCATCACGTCCGTGGCCAGGCAGAGGGTCAGAGGCCGGGCAGGCGACGCCTGCCAGAGATCGGCCAGGGCCCCGCAGGTCCCCAGCAGGACCTCCAGGTCCGCGTGGGCAAAATCCCGCACCGTATACTGGAGCGAGACCTCGCCGGGAAAGGAGGAAGCCAGGGCCGCGGCCTCCCGGGCCAGGTCCAGGGTCTTTCCCGCTTCTTCCTCCAGGGCAAGGCCCTTGATCTGAAGCAGGACGCCGGAAACGCCCCGGGCCATTGCCAGGGCGCTCTGAATATCCGCCGGGACAGAGCCCGCGTCGATCATGAGCCGGACAGAACCGGGCAGGATACGGGATTCCAGAACGGCTCTGAGGAACTCCGCCGCCTGGGGGTCTGTCCGCTCGCCGCTGACCGAGATCTCACGAAAGCCCAGGCGGATCAGGAGGCGGAGAAGCTCTGCCTTCTCATGGATCTCCAGAGGCCGTCCGGCCATGGGAGCCGACTCCGCCAGGTCCAGGCTGACCCAGGCCGGCGCTTTTTCTATGGTCCTGTCCGGCCACTGTCTGTCCTTCAGGCCCAGGGCCGGATCTTTCTGATACTTTTCAAATCCCCGCATGCTTGTTTCTTCCTATTCTTCCTCGATACCGACCCGGACAACGACCTTGCCGTCAAAAGCGGAATCGGCGAACTCCGTGCCCTCGGGCAGGAAGCCTGCCAGCGAGATGGTCCTGGTCAGACTGTGGGCCATGCCGGAAACATCCACCTCAGAGGCCGGGATCAGGATCTGGGTCACGCCGGACAGGGCCGAAGGCCTGCCGGCCAGCATCACGGTCCTGGGCGCGACGGAATCCTCTCCCGTCAGGACATAGCCGTCGGCGGGACTGCCGCCGATCTCAAAGTTCACCGGGACCTCCCGGGTCGCCAGGATCTCCACCCGGACCTTGACCGAATAGAGGTTCATCCGAAGATTGTCGTCTGTGGGGATCTCCGCCCCGTTGGCGTCATAAAGAAGGATATCGGCATAGGTAGAAATGCTGCCGGCGGCGCCGTCCGTATCCACCCGGATGGCCGCCCTGTCAATGGCGCTGACCAGGGAGCTGGGACCGGTCACCCGGACCTGGTTCTGCTCGAGGCTGACCTCATCCAGGATATAGCCCTCCGCGGGGTCGCCCGTGGTCTCGATCTCCAGGTTAAAGGTGGAGGTGGAGCTGTCCTCGATGGACAGGGACACGAACCGGTTGGAGGCCGTGATGGAGGTAAGCTTGTCCGCGTTGACATTGGTCGTCACCGCGATGGGGACCTGGCCGTCCTCGGTCATATTGGCAACGTCGGCCGTGGCCACGATGTTGTCCGCTCTCAGGGTATCCCTGACGGACCGGGGGGCCGTGACCGTCACCAGAGGGATGGTATCCGAATCATTCAGGACGGAATAGACCTTGCCCTCGTCGGTGATCAGGTTGGTATGCAGAAGCTGGACCTGGACGTCCGTGACCTGGAGAACGGTGCTGGGATCGTTGAAATTGGTGACGACCAGCCAGAGGCTGGCCGCGATCAGCAGGGATACGATTTTCAGGGAAAGGTTCCGGAAGATGCCCTTATTGCTTTGATTCTTCATCGCCTCTTCCTCTCCGGGGAAGGATCCTTCTCCTCTTATCCTGGGTTTCCTTATCCTGGAGCCTTACCAGCTGGCTCCGCATCATGTCCGCGTCCACGTTCCGGTAGAGCACGCCCCTGTAGGCCATGCTGACCTCGCCCGTCTCCTCCGACACAATGAAGGTCAGGGAATCCGAGACCTCGGAAATGCCGACGCCTGCCCGGTGCCGGGTCCCCAGGGTCTTGTCCAGCCGGTTGTCGGAAAGAGGCAGGTAGCAGGTGGCCGCCGTGATCCTGTCCCCGCGGAGAATGACCGCCCCGTCATGAAGGGGGGTATTCTTTTCAAAGATATTGATCAGGAGCTGGCTGGACACAATGGCGTCCATGTCGATGCCGCTGCGCTCATACTCCTGGAGGGGAGTCGTCTGCTCGATGACGATCAGGGCTCCCGTCCTCGCCCTGCCCATGGCCTGGCAGGCCCGGATGATGGCCGTGATGGTATTGTCGGAGAAACGGCCGGACGCGTCATGCTGGTCGTCCAGACGCAGCAAAGAACTGAGAAAATTTCTTTGTCCCAGTTCTTCGATCGCGTTGCGCAGCTCCGGCTGCAGGATGATCACGACCGCGATCACCGCGATACTCATGACGTTCTGGACGATCCACAGAATTGTGGTCATGTTAAAAACAGCTGCCAGGATCACGAAGCCGACGAGCACGACGAGGCCGCGAAGCAGCACCCAGGCCCGGGTATTCTTCATCCACAGCAGCATATGATATACCAGAAAAGCTATGATCAGGATCTCAACGATGTCCGACCAGTAGATATTCGGCATATGGATTTGTCTCAGAAACTGAGTAAGTACCGAAAAAACACGCTGCATATTCACTTAACGCACCCCGTTACTTCCCGGGTGCTTCCTTGTCTCCCTTGGGGGGAAAGTGTCTGGCGAACTGCTCCTTGAGGAACTGCTCTCCGGAGGAGGCGCTGAACCGTTTGATGGTGCCGGTGACTTCGGGCACCTTGACCTTGGGCACGGCTCTGACATAGTAATAGTATTCATCGTCCTCGAACTGAACGGACTCCGTCTTGGTATAGTTCACGTTGAACATCATGAACTGGATGCAGAATTCCACCGCGAAGGACAGAAGGACGCCCAGAAAGACCATGCCGATGGAAAGGCCCGTATCCGCCGCCATATCTCCGGCCAGGAGGATGATCAGCTCGGCCGCGCTGCCGGCGATCATGGCTGCCGTCCAGGCATAGGAGATGGGGAGCCTTCGGATCACATAGACCAGGACCACGGTCAGGGCAAAGGCGCCTGCCAGGATCCACATGCCCCGGTTGTGCATGAGCCGGTCAATGATGACCCGGAGATTGGTCAGGGTCTCCGCCCCGATCTCTCCGCCGGAGAGCACGCTGGCGTTGGCGGAAATGGTCTCGATAAAGCCGATCAGGATGATCCCGATGGCGGCCGGGGCCGCGGCGCCGGGCGTGCACAGAAGGCCGCCCGCCACGGGCAGGGCGTAGTGCAGGTTGAGCCGGAAGGCCAGGGGCATCAGGAGCATGATCAGGGTGTCGCGGGGGGAGAAGCGGAAATACAGGAGGAAGATCAGGAGCATCAGGACCAGGCCGGCTCCCATGGCTTCCAGCGACAGCGAATAGAGCTGTCCCAGGCAGACAAGGCCCAGGACCGCCGCGATGAAGTTGATCGGCAGAAGGGCGCATACCAGTGCGATGATCACCATCAGGAGATTGCTGCTCAGCATGGCGTTGAAGCCGATGTCCGAACGGATCAGGACCAGGAGCGCGAAGGCAAGCAGGAACCTGGCGGCCGGCTTCAGGATGTATTCATATTGTATGACCGCCTTGATGATCTTTCCTCTCAGTTCATATAGGGATGCAGTATTCATTCTTCCTCTTTCCCGGCCGGCGCCGGAGGGCGCTGACCGTTTCCGGTGACGTCTCAGTCTTCGTTATAGGTTGAAAGCTCGCCCAGAAGCCTCCTGTATTTCTGCAGGCTCTCCTGGCTCTTCTGGAAGCGGACCAGATAGACCACAAAGGTGATCAGCAGGTAGGGGATCAGCCACATGATGTAGCAGCGGAGCATGGTCCCGATCAGCTCCGGCAGGTTGTCGGAATAGAGCCTGGTCAGAAGGTTCTCAAAATCATAGCCGGCGGCCATGACGGCGATCAGGATACAGGCGGCCGTATAGGTTATGAAGGACCCGAACATATGGCTGAAGATGTAGTCCGTCTGGAAATAGCGGTCGGTCTCCCGGTCCCGGATGCCCTGTTCCTCTTCATAAACGGCGATCCGCGTCATGGTGCCGATCTTTTTCAACTGTCTGGTATTCAGCATAAGCGGCTTTCTCCAATGGCAAGGGCCATAAAACAAACTGTCTGTGCCCCTGCTTTTCTCAGCACTTCGGCACAGGCATCCACAGTCGTTCCCATCGTATAGATATCATCTATAAGCATAATCGACTTTAATCTTACATCATTTCCAGGGACAATAAAAGCCCTTTCCAAATTTTTCTGGCGGTCTGGAAGGGGCATATCCTTCATGGGAAGCGTGTCCCGGACACGGGCAAGAACGTCGGTTTTCAGCGGAATTCCGGTCTCCCGGGACATGGCCCGGGCCAGGAGAAGGGCCTGGTTGTAGCCCCTTTTTTTCAGCCTGCGGGAGGAGAGGGGGACGGGCACCAGGAAGTCCGGCCTGGGCAGGGCCCCCGCCCGGACCAGGTCACGGAGGCGGAGGGCCATGAGGTGCCCGTACCAGTCGGCGTACTCCTGCCTCCCTCCGTATTTGAACCGGTAGAGGCCGGCGGATACGGACCGGTAGGAAAAGACCGCCCCGCCCCTGTCATAGGCGTGGGGGATCCTGCCGCAGTCCGGACAGTATTCCCCGCGCGCGCCGACAGGGCGGCCGCAGCGGGCGCAGGTATGGCCGGTGATCTTCTCCGGAACGGCCTCGCAGTCCCGGCATACCAGGGCCCCGAAGGGCCGGACCGGTCTGTCGCAGACCGGGCATCTTCTGGGATACAAAAGGTCTTCAATCCGTGCTTTCCACGATGACAAGCTCACGAATCCTGTCCTCCAGTCCTGTATAGCGCACATACTGCTGCACATTGGCCGTCATGGCCGCGACGGCCTCCCGGCTGCCCAGGATGACCACCAGGGACCGGGCCCTGGTCACGGCCGTATAGAGCAGGTTCCGGTTCATGAGGCCCTGGGGCCCGGAAAGCAGGGGAAGGAGGACGGCCGGATACTCCGAGCCCTGGGACTTGTGGACGGTCACGGCGTAGGCCAGGTCCAGGTCGTCCAGGTCCGTCAGGGGGAAGACCACCGTCTTTTCCTCATCGAACAGGACCTGCATGGTCCCTGCCTGCTCGTCGATCTCCTCCACGACGCCGCAGTCCCCGTTGAAGATCCCGGTCCCCTTCTCGATGGGGATGCCGAAGTTCCCCCGGATCTCCCACTCCGCCTGGTAGTTGTTCCGGGTCTGCATGACCTTGTCTCCCTCCCGGAAGACGGTGTCCTGCCTTTTGTATTCCCGCTTTCCCCGGGCCGGCGGGTTGAGGACGGACTGAAGGACCCCGTTAAGGGTCTCCACCCCCAGGGCCCCCTTCCGCATGGGCGTCAGGACCTGGATCTCCAGGGGCCGGCAGCCGACATAGCCGGGGAGCTTGTCCCGCATCAGGTCCACCATGTGCTTGTAGATGACCTGGACGTCCCGCCTCTCCAGAAAGAAAAAGTCCCGGCTCTGGTTGTCCAGGACCGGCGTCTCCCCTCTGAGGATCCGGTGGGCGTTCAGGATGATATCGCTCTTCGCCGCCTGGCGGAAGATCTTCTCCAGCCGGAGGGCCGGAAAGACGCCGGACCGGGTCAGGTCCCGGAGCACGCAGCCGGGCCCCACGCTGGGAAGCTGGTCTTCATCCCCCACCAGGATCAGCCTGGTCCCGGGCATGACCGCCTTCAGGAGGGAGTGGAAAAGAAAGACGTCCACCATGGACATCTCATCCACGATGACCGCGTCCGCCTCCAGGGGATTGTCCCCGTCCCTGTCAAAGTCTGTCAGCATCCGGTCTCCGGTCTCTTCCTCCGGCCTGGCCCGGACGCCCAGGAGCCTGTGGATGGTCATGGCCTCCCGGCCCGTCGCCTCGGTCATTCTTTTGGCGGCCCGGCCGGTGGGGGCGGCCAGAAGGACCTCCTGGTCCTCTGCCTCCAGATAGGAAATGATGGTCCGGATGGTGGTGGTCTTGCCCGTCCCCGGCCCGCCGGTCAGGATAAAGACGGTATGGGAGACGGCCGTCTCCACGGCCCTGCGCTGCAGGTCGTCCAGCCGGATGCCCTCCCGGTCCTCCAGGTCCCGGATCTTTTTCTCCACCCGGTCCCGGCCTCCTGTCTCGGCCCTGCCGGACAGCTCCAGGAGCATGCGGGCCGTCTGCTGCTCCGTCCGGAAGACGGAGGCGTCGCTGGCAAAGGCCTCTCCCTCCTTCATCCGGATCTGGAGCCGGCGGTCCACCGCCAGGTTCCGCATCTGGATCTCCACCGTCTCCGCGGGCAGCTCCAGAAGAGAGGCGGTCCTGCCGGTCAGGACGGGCACGGGCAGGCAGCAGTGGCCTTCTCCCAGGGCCTGGCCCAGGACATAGACAAGGCCCGACCGGATCCGGAAATCGGAATCCGCCCGGATGCCGGCCCTGGCCGCGATGGCGTCCGCGGTGGCAAAGCCTATGCCCCGGATCTCATCCGCCAGCTGGTAGGGATTCTCCTTCAGGACCGTATAGAGCCGCATCCCGTAGGTCTCCCAGATTTTCACGGCCTGGCGGCCGCCGATCCCGTATTTCTGCAGGAAGATCATGGCGTCCCGGAAGTCCTTCTGGCCCTCCAGAGCGGCCGCGATCTCCCGGGCCCCCCGGGCGCTGATCCCCTTTACCTCGGCCAGGCGCTCCGGCTCCTCGTCCAGGATCCGCATGGAATCCTCTCCGAATTTCCGGATGATCCTGGCCGCCAGGGCCTGGCCGATCCCCTTGACGGCCCCGGAGGACAGGTAGCGCAGAAGAGCCTGGGTATTCTCCGGAGGCAGGGGGGTATAGGACTGGACCCGGAACTGGTCCCCGTAAAGGGGGTGGGACACGTAGTCTCCCTCCAGGGCGCAGCTCTCTCCCTCCCGGACAGCGGGCGGATAGCCCGTGCAGGTCAGGGTCCCTTCCTCTGTCTCCAGCTCAAAGACCGTATAGATATTGTCCTCGTTCCTGTAAATGATGCGGGCCACCAGGCCCCTGATTTCTTCCATGCTTCCTCCGGCCCGGGGCAGGGCTGCCTCAGGCTTGCTGCCTTTCCCGGTCCTTTTCCAGCATCTTGTGGATATAGTAGCCGGTATAGGAGCTGTGGTCCCGGGCGATCTCCTCGGGCGTCCCGCAGGCGACCACCGTGCCGCCCCCTTCGCCCCCTTCGGGACCCATGTCGATGATATAGTCGGCCGTCTTGATCACGTCCAGGTTGTGCTCGATGACCACCACCGTATTGCCGCCTTCCACCAGCTGGTGGAGGATCCGGTTCAGCCTGGCCACGTCGTCGAAGTGGAGGCCCGTGGTGGGCTCGTCCAGGATGTAGATGGTCCGTCCGGTGCTGCGGCGGGACAGCTCGGAGGCCAGCTTGATCCTCTGGGCCTCGCCGCCGGACAGCTCCGTGGAGGGCTGGCCCAGCCGGACATAGCCCAGGCCCACGTCGTAGAGGGTCCGGATCTTCCTGTCGATGGAGGGCACGTTCTTAAAGAAGTCCACCGCCTCCTCCACCGTCATGTTCAGGACGTCATAGATATTCTTGTCCTTGTAGCGGACCTCCAGGGTCTCCCGGTTGTAGCGCTTTCCGTGGCAGACCTCGCAGGGCACATAGACATCCGGCAGGAAGTGCATCTCGATCTTGATGATGCCGTCGCCCCGGCAGGCTTCGCAGCGGCCTCCCTTGACGTTGAAGGAGAACCGGCCCTTGCCGTAGCCTCTTGCCCTGGCGTCGGGCGTCGAGGCGAAGAGGTCCCGGATCATGTCAAAGACGCCCGTATAGGTGGCCGGATTGGACCGGGGCGTCCTGCCGATGGGGGACTGGTCGATATCGATGACCTTGTCCAGCTGGTCCATGCCCTCGACGGCGTCATGGGGGCCCGGGATCACCAGGGACCGGTTGAGGTCATGGGACAGGCGCTTGTTCAGGATCTCATTGACCAGGGAGCTCTTGCCCGAGCCGGAGACCCCGGTCACGGCCGTCATGACTCCCAGGGGGAAGGACACATCGATGTTCTTAAGGTTGTTGACCCTGGCCCCCCTGACCTTGAGCCAGCCGGCGGGCTTTCTCCTTTCCGGGGGCACGGGAATGAACTTCTTTCCGGACAGGTACTGGCCCGTGACGGACTCGGGGACCTGCATGATCTCCTCGGCCGTCCCGGCCGCCACCACCCGGCCGCCGCCGGAGCCGGCCCCGGGCCCGATATCCACGATATAGTCAGCGGCCCGCATGGTATCCTCGTCGTGCTCCACCACGATGACCGTATTCCAGAGGTCCCGGAGGTTCTTCAGGGTCCTGAGGAGCTTGTCGTTGTCCCTCTGGTGAAGGCCGATGCTGGGCTCATCCAGGATATAGCAGACGCCCACCAGGCCGGACCCGATCTGGGTGGCCAGGCGGATCCGCTGGGCCTCGCCGCCGGACAGGGTCGCGGTGGCCCTGGCCAGGGTCAGGTAGTCCAGGCCCACGTCCACCAGGAAGGAGATCCTGGCCCGGATCTCCTTGAGGATCTGCCGGCCGATCATCTCCTGCATGGGAGTCAGGGCCAGGCCGTCCATGAAGGCGGACAGGCTTCCCACGGACAGGCAGGTCAGGTCATAGATGTCCTTTCCTCCCACCGTGACCGCCAGGGACTCCCGCCGCAGCCTCTTGCCGCCGCAGGTCTTGCAGGGGGTGATCCGCATGAACTGCTCATACTCCGCCTTGCTGTACTCGGACCCGGTCTCCCGGTAGCGCTGCTCCGTATTGCGGATCAGGCCCTCGAAGACCTTGGGATAGGTCCCTTCGCCTCTCTGGCTCTTATAGTGGACATCCACGGACACATCCGTTCCGTACATGAGCACCTCTCTGACCTTGTCCGGCAGGTCCTTCCAGGGCGTGTCCAGGCTGAAGGAGAACCTGTCCGCCAGGGCCAGGAGCAGGGCGTTGGCAAAGCTCCCCTCCTTCATGCAGGACTGCCAGCCCAGGACCGCGATGGCCCCCTCGTTGATGGACATCTCCGGCCGGGGCACGATCAGGGCGGGATCGAATTCCATCCGGTATCCCAGGCCGGCGCAGTCGGGACAGGCGCCGAAGGGATTGTTGAAGGAAAAGCTCCGGGGCTCGATCTCGGGAATGGAGGCCCCGCAGTCGGGGCAGGCAAAGTTCTGGCTGAACTGGCGGGTCTCTCCTCCGATCACGTCCACCAGAAGGAGGCCGTCCGCCAGGGCCAGGGCGCTCTCCACGGAATCCGTCAGGCGCCTCTCTATGCCGGCCTTGACCACCAGGCGGTCGATCACGATCTCGATGTTGTGCTTGACGTTCTTGTCCAGACGGATCTCCTCCGAGATGTCATACTGGCTGCCGTCGATGCGCAGGCGGACATAGCCGGCCCGTCTGGCCCGGTCGATGACCTTGGCGTGTTCGCCCTTGCGGCCCCGGACCACCGGGGAAAGGATCTGGATCCTGGTCCCCTCGGGCAGGGCCATGACCTGGTCCACCATCTGGTCGACGGTCTGCCGGGAGATCTCCCTGCCGCAGTTCGGGCAATGGGGAACGCCGATCCTGGCGTAGAGGAGGCGGAAATAGTCATAGATCTCCGTCACGGTGCCGACGGTGGACCTGGGGTTGCGGTTGGTGGACTTCTGGTCAATGGAAATGGCGGGCGAGAGCCCGTCGATCCTTTCCACGTCCGGCTTTTCCATCTGGCCCAGGAACTGGCGGGCATAGGAGGACAGGGATTCCATGTAGCGGCGCTGGCCCTCGGCGTATATGGTATCAAAGGCCAGGGAGGACTTGCCGCTGCCGGACAGGCCGGTCAGGACCACCAGCTCGTTGCGGGGGATCCGCAGGTCGATGTTCTGGAGGTTATGCTCCCTGGCCCCCTTGATCCGGATGCAGTCCTCGCTGCTGATCAGCTTGCGGCGCAGCTCGTCCGCCTCATGGGACCTGCGGGCCGCCTTTTCACTTTCTTCCAGTGCCGGCCAGTAGTCCGGCTTTCTCATTTTTACTGCCATCTTTTCCTCTGTATCTGTCTGCGGGAGAAGCCGGGCCCCGGGGCCTTACTTCCCTCCTTCTATATCCAGCAGGTGCTTTTTGAGCTCCACCATCCGGTCCCGGAGCTCCGCCGCCGCCTCGAAATTGAGGTCGGCCGCTGCCCGCCGCATCTTCTTTTCCACGTCCTGGATCAGCTCCCGGAGCTCTCCCGCGTCCATGGACTCGGGATCCTTCTCGAAGCGGACCTCCTCCCGGGCGATCTCCCTGGAGATGGCGATCAGGTCCCGGACCTTCTTGCGGATGGTCCTGGGCGTGATCCCGTGCTCCTTGTTGTAGGCGTCCTGGATGGCCCGCCTTCTTTCCGTCTCCCGGATGGCCCTCTTCATGGAATCCGTCATGTTGTCGGCATACATGATGACATGGCCGTCCGCGTTCCGGGCCGCCCGTCCTATGGTCTGGACCAGAGAGGTCTCGGACCTCAGGAACCCTTCCTTGTCCGCGTCCAGGATCGCCACCAGGGCGATCTCGGGTATGTCCAGGCCCTCCCGGAGGAGGTTGATGCCCACCAGGACGTCAAAGACATCCAGCCGCATGTCCCGGATGATCTCGGACCTTTCCAGGGTATCGATATCCGAGTGGAGATAGCGGACCCGGATCCCGGCCTCCGCCAGGTAGTCCGTCAGGTCCTCCGCCATCTTCTTGGTCAGGGTCGTGACCAGGACCTTGTTCCCCTTTTCCGTGGTACCGCGGATCTCGGCGATGAGGTCGTCCACCTGGCCTTCCACGGGCCGCACGTCCACCTTGGGGTCCAGAAGGCCTGTGGGCCGGATGATCTGCTCGGTCCTCAGGAGCTCATGGGCCTCCTCATAGGGGCCGGGGGTCGCGGAGACAAAGAGCATCTGGTCGATATGGCCCTCGAACTCCTCAAAGGAGAGGGGCCGGTTGTCCAGGGCCGAGGGCAGGCGGAAGCCGTAGTCCACCAGGGTCTGCTTCCGGGACCGGTCCCCATGGTACATGGCCCCGATCTGGGGAATGGTCATGTGGGACTCGTCGATGATGATCAGGTATTCCCCGTCAAAGAAGTCCATGAGGGTCAGGGGCGGCTCTCCGGGCTTCATGAAATTGAGGTGGCGGGAATAGTTCTCGATGCCGGAGCAGAAGCCCGTCTCCCGCATCATCTCGATGTCGAAATTGGTCCTCTCGGAGATCCTCTGGGCCTCCAGGAGCTTGTCCTCGCCTTTGAAATAGCGGATCCTGTCCCGGAGCTCCTCCTCGATGTTGTCGCAGGCCCGGCTGATCTTTTCCTGGGGGACCACATAGTGGGAGGCGGGGAAGATCATGACGTGCTCCAGGGAGGTCTGGAGACGGCCCGTCAGGGGGTCCACCTCGCAGATCCGGTCGATCTCGTCGCCGAACCATTCGACCCGGATCAGGAAATCGCTGCCGCTGGCGGGGCTGATCTCCAGGGTATCGCCCCGGACCCGGAACTGGGACCTTTCGGGGGCCATGTCGTTGCGGACATACTGAATGGCGATCAGGTCCCGGATGACCTCGTCCCGGTCCCGCTCCATGCCCGGCCGCAGGGAAATGGACATGCCCTTGAACTCCTCGGGGCTGCCCAGGCCGTAGATGCAGGAGACGGAGGCCACCACAATGACGTCCCTCCGTTCTGCCAGGGAGGCCGTGGCCGACAGGCGGAGCTTGTCGATCTCGTCATTGATGGCCGAGTCCTTGGCGATATAGGTGTCAGACTGGGGCACATAGGCCTCAGGCTGATAGTAGTCATAGTAGGAGACAAAGTATTCCACCGCGTTCTCCGGAAAGAATTCCTTCATCTCACCGTAAAGCTGGCCGGCCAGGGTCTTGTTGTGGGAAATGATCAGGGTGGGCCTGTTCAGGGCCTGGATGACATTGGCCATGGTAAAGGTCTTGCCCGAGCCTGTCACGCCCAGAAGGGTCTGGAACTGGTTGCCCTCCCGGAAGCCCTCCACCAGGTCCCGGATGGCCTGGGGCTGGTCCCCTGTGGGCGCGTAGTCTGAATGAAGAACAAAGCGGTTCATACACACCTCCTGTGAACGTGCATTCGAATGGTCCTAACAGTATACCACGAAACCCTGCGGGCGCAAACAGAATCCTGCCCGAAAAAGAGGAGCGGGGCCATCAGGTCCCGCTCCGGAAGGTCTTTTCAGTTCTTATGCCGTTTCTCCGGCCCGGAGGCCGGCGCGGATCCCGCCGGCGTCTTATCCTCTGGGTCTGCCGCAGCCGCTGCAGAACTTGCCGGTGTTGCCGGTCTGGCCGCAGTCAGGGCAGGTCCAGGCAGCGTCCGCTGCCGGTCTGGGAGTGCCGCACTCGCCGCAGAACTTGCCGGTGTTGCCGGTCTGGCCGCACTTGGGGCAGGTCCAGGTCTCAGGCTCGGCGGGCCTGGCCGTCCCGCACTCGCCGCAGAACTTGCCGGTATTGCCGGCCGTCCCGCACTTAGGGCAGGTCCATCCCGCCGCGGAGGCAGGCTTCATGGCAGGCGCCGACTGGGCCTGGCCCATGGCGAAGAGATCCGCCGCGTTGATGCCGCCGGCCTGCTGGGCCATGCCCATGCCCGCGAAGCCGATCATGGCGCCGCCGGGATTCTTGGCCGCGTCCTGCATGGCCTGGGCCGTGGAGGAGACCATCTGGGCGCCTGCCATGCCGGGGTTCTTGAAGGCCGCTGTCCTCTGCAGCTCCTTGATCATCCTTTCGTCTTCTTCCGAAGCCTTGACGCTGTTGACGCCGAAGGTCACGATCTCGATGCCGTAGACCTTGCCCCACTTGCCGTCCAGCTCCGCGTTGAGGGCTTCAGCCATCTCGGAGGTGTGGCCGGGCAGGGCGCTGTAGCGGATGCCCATCTCGGAGATCCTGGCGAAGGCCGGCTGCAGGGCGGTCAGGAGCTCGCTGCGCAGCTGGGACTCGATCCTGTCGCGGGTGAAGTCCTTCTGGATGTTGCCGCAGATGTTCTTATAGAAAAGAATGGGATCGGCCAGTCTGTAGCTGTACTCGCCGAAGCACTTGATGGCAATGTCGATGTCGATGCCGGCGTTGGGATCCACTACGCGGTAGGGGACCGGGGCCGCCGTTCCGTACTTATTGCCCATGATGTTCTTGATATTGAAATAATAGATCCTCTGATCCTTGGCAGTGATGCCGCCGTGGGCGAACCGGTCCAGGGCCTCCTTGAAGGAGTCCACGATGCCTGCCGCCAGGCCGCCGGCAAAGATGCTGGGGGACTTGGAAGCGTCATAGGTATAGGCGCCGGGCTCTGCCGCCACCTCTACGATCACGCCGTTGTCCACGATGCACATGCACTGGCCGTCGTTGACCACGATGGTGGAACCGGATGTGATGATGTTGTCGCTGCCGCCCCTGTTCAGGATCCCGGACTTGCCGTGATGAGGCTGTCCCTTGCGGACCAGCACGTCATTGTCCATGGCAGGACAGTAAAAATATTCCTTCCACTGATCGCCCAGAATCGAACTGACCGATGCGCCTGCTGCTAAAAGAAGTCCCATATTTTACCTCCGTTCGTTAACCTGCCGCCCACCCCCTGTGAACGGTCCGTACTGCCGCTGAAGCGTCCCCGATCGTCGGGGCCCTGTTCTCAGTATAGCATAAATCCAAAATCTGTTCGGCAGTATTTGATAAGTCCCCTGCTGTTTTTCCGTCCCGGCCTACATCTGGTGCCTGACTACCGCGTACTCGTCCCCGTTCCTGTAATAGGGACAATGGGCATGGCTGTCGGAAAGGAAGCGGGCGTATTCGTCCTCATCCATATCCACATCGCAGACATAGCCCTCATAGTCCTCGTCATAGACCAGATAGGCGCAGGTATCGCAGTCGTTTCCCATGCCTGCCTCCTTACCTGCCCAGCTTCTCTTCCACCACGCCGATGGCGGCGTCCAGCTGGGAATCGATGCCGTACTCTGTAAAGGCCTCCGTATCCAGTTCTGCCTCCACATCGGGGGTGATGCCCACCTTGTTGATGTCCTGGCCTCCCCGGGTAAAGTATTTGGCCACCGTGATCTTCATGCCGGTCCCGTCCTCCAGCTGGTAGAGGGACTGGACGACCCCCTTGCCGTAGGACCGGGTCCCCACCAGGGTCCCGATGCCGGCGTCCTGGATGGCCCCGCTGAGGATCTCCGAGGCGCTGGCGGACCCCTTGTCGATCAGGACGGCCAGAGGCAGGTCAAAGTCCGCGCCCGGGCAGGTATATTCCGTCCGGTTCCCGTCCCGGTCCACCGAATAGAAGACCAGGCCCTCGGGAAGGAGGAAGCCCGCGACGCTGTTGACCGCTCCGACGACCCCTCCCGGGTTGCCCCGGAGGTCCAGGACCATGCCCTGCATGCCCTGGGACTTCAGGTCCTCCAGGGCCTCGCTGAACTGGTCCGGCGTAACGGTATCGAACTGGGTGATCTGGAGATAGCCGATCCTCTCATCCAGCATCTCGGCATTGACCGTGGGAGCGTTGATGATCTCCCTGTCCACCTCCACCTCCAGAAGGTCCGTCTTTCCTTCCCGGAGGACCTTCATGATCACCGTTGTCCCCTCCGGTCCCTTGACCAGGGCCACGACCTCGCTGGTCGTCATCCGGGTCGAATCGGTCCCGTCCACCTCATAGATCAGGTCCCCCGCCACAAGGCCGGCCCGGGCCGCGGGCGAATCGTCAAAGACGCCGGAGATCATGGGGATCCCCGTATCCTTGTCCAGGCTGATGTAGGCTCCGATGCCGCCGTATACGCCGCTGGTCTGCTCCAGCAGGGAATTGTATTCCTCCTCCGTGTAGTATTCGGAATAGGGATCGTTCAGGGCCTTCATCATGCCCTTGGCGGCGCCGGTCTCCAGCTGGCCCTCCTCTATGTCTTCGCTTTCCAGGTAGTAGGTCCGGATATATTCCTCCACCAGAGGGATCTTCGCGTAGCCCTTCCCCCCGGATACGGCCTCCTGGTAGCCGGCCAGCCGGCCGTTATGGCCCATGGCCAGGGCAGCGGGCACCATGATGAGCATGCCGGCCAGCAGTCCCGCCAGGAACCGCCGCCGGCCGAAGCCCCGGTTCTTCTGTCTGTTTTCTTCTTCCATATCTTTTGTTTCTCCGTTTCTGCAGCCGCGCAGGCACCGGGATTCAGACCCTGAGATGCCTGCCCACGGGGAGCAGGCTCCCCAGAAGGCCGATCCCGCAGCCAAAGCCGAAAAAGCCGGGGCCCAGGGTCCTCCAGATCCTGCCCATGGGCAGGAACACGAAGACCTCCGTCAGGACCGGAAAGCTTTCTTCCAGATACAGCATAGTCCTGCCTGCCAGAATTGTCACCAGAAAAAAAGCCGCGCAGGCCCCGGTCAGACCGATCAGGAGGCCCTCCGCGAAAAAGGGACCGTAGATGTATCCATCCGTCGCCCCCAGATATTTCATGATCTCGATCTCCTTCTGCCGGGCCGCGATGCCCGCCGAAATGGTGGAATAGATCAGGAAAAGGGAGATCAGGGACAGGGACAGGCCCGTGCCGGCCAGGGCATAGGTCAGGACCGTGCCCGCGCTCCCCAGGGCCCTGGCGGCCCCTGCCGAGGAATTGACCTTGCGGACATCGGGAAGCTTTTCCAGAAAGGCCGTCAGGTCCTTCTGCCGGCTGATATCCTTCATGGTGATCCTGAGGGAGGCGCTGTCAGCCAGAGGGTTCTCATCAAAATCCGCCGCGTATTCGCCCAGATATTCCTGTCCGAAATCCTCCCAGGCCTCCCGGGCGGACACATAGACCACGTCCCGGACCTCTTCCCTGTCCAGGATGACGGCCCGGTAGTCCAGGATCTTTTCCTCTGTGATGCCGGGCTCAAAAAAGACCGTGACCGTCACGTCCCGGGCCGCCCGGTCCAGGGTCGCCCCCAGGTCTGCCAGGACGGTGAAGAGGATGCCGGACAGAAACAGGCAGATGGTGACTGTCAGCAGGGAGACCAGGGTATACCAGCCGTTCCGGAAAAGCCCCCGGATCCCCTGTCCTATCGCGTGCCTCATGGATCCTCCCTCCTTTCCGCCGGCCCGCTGTCATAGACGACGCGGCCGTGGTCCAGGCGGATCAGCCGGCCTCCCACCTTCTCCACGATCTCCATGTTGTGGGTGACCACCAGGACGGTGGCGCCGGCCCGGTGGGCCTCGGTCAGCAGGTCCATGATCTCCATGGCGCTGTCCATATCCAGGTTGCCGGTGGGCTCATCGGCCAGGAGCAGGGCCGGAGAGTTCATCAGGGCCCTGGCCAGGGCGGCCTTCTGCTGCTCGCCGCCGGAAAGCTGGAGGGGCCTGGCCTTCTCCCTGCCGGAAAGGCCCATCCTCTCCAGGATGTCCCGGGCCCTCTTCCGGCTCCGGGCGCTGCCCGCTCCGGTCACCTTCATGGCCAGCATGGTATTCTCCAGAAGGCTCCTGTCCTCCAGGAGGCGGAAATCCTGAAAGACGATCCCCATCCTGCGCCTGAGCAGGGCGATCTGGCTCCGCCGGATCCTCTGCATGTCATAGCCCAGGACCATGATCTTCCCGCTGGTGGCCCTGATCTCCCTGGTAAGGAGCCGGATCAGGGTGGACTTGCCCGAGCCCGAGGCCCCGGTCACAAAGACGAACTCGCCCCTGTGTATCGTCAGGCAGACTTCAAGAAGGGCGGGAATCGAATCCCCGCCCCTGTAGCTTTTCGTTATGTTTTCCAGCCGGATGACCGTATCCGGGCCCGAGACTGGCTTAGTAGTCATACTGTTCCATGTACTTCATATATTTGACGACCATGAGGGCGATCTTGAAGGTGATCGCGTCCTCAAAGACCCTGAGGTCCAGACCTGTGCTCTTCTGGAGCTTGTCCAGCCTGTAGACCAGGGTATTCCTGTGGATAAAGAGCTGCCGGGACGTCTCTGACACGTTCAGAGAGTTCTCGAAGAACTTGTTGATGGTGGTCAGGGTCTCCTGATCGAACTCATCAGGGCTCCTGCCCTTGAAGATCTCCCGGATGAACATCTTGCATAAGGGAATGGGCAGCTGGTAGATCAGGCGCCCGATGCCCAGCTCATTATAAGCGATGACGGCGGAGTCTTCAAAGAAGATCTTGCTGACGTCCAGGGCCATCTTGGCTTCCTTGTAGGACCGGCTGACCTCCTTGATCTCGTTGACCACCGTCCCGCAGGCCACCCGGATGCCGGAAAGGCCCATCTTGCGCAGGTAGGACTCCATGGCGGCGGCCGTCTTGTCGATCTCCCTGAGCTTGACCGGATCGGACAGGTCCCGGACGATGACGACGTTGTTCTCATCCACCGCCGTGACAAAGTCCGAAGAAGCCACTCCCACGTACTCCTGCATGAGCTCCAGGACGTTCTTTTCCCTGTCCTGGCTGGTCTCGATGATCAGGACGACCCGGGGCGCGTCCGCCGCGATATGAAGCTTTTTGGCCCGGCCGTAGATATCCACAAGAAGCAGGTTGTCCAGGAGCAGGTTCTTCATGAAGCTGTCCTTGTCGTACCGTTCCTTGAAGGCGGCCATCAGGCCCTTGATCTGGAAAGCCGCCATCCGGCCCACCAGAAGGGTGTTGTCCGTATCTCCGCAGACCACAATGACATACTCCAGCTGCTGCTCGTCAAAGACCTTGAAGAACTGGAAAGGGCCGGCAGACTGTGAATCGGCCGGTGACAGCGCGAAATCCGGGATCGCCCCGGCCGCGTCCGCGAAAATCGGAGCCGTAACGGCCACCTCCCTGCCGTCCGCATCCATAATTCCAAAGTCCAGATGCGATATTTCCTTCAGCCCTTCGATCGTATTCAATAAAACCTGGTTTGAAATCATTCCTATTCTCCCGCTTTATAAACCCCTGTCTGTAACACTGCTATGGCGCTTCATCCCCATATGAATAGCCATATTGCATAAACCCTGCCTTCATTTTATAGCAAAATCATGGAATAATCCATAAAAAATCCGGGATTTATTTGTGAAAAATAGATATAAAAAGCCGCCCCCCGAAAGCCCGCGGTCCGTCTTCGCGGCGGGCCGGTCTTCAGGGGGGCGGAAAAGCCCGGTTCATATGGGCAGGAGGCCCAGATAGTCCGCCAGCATAAAGCCGCCGGATGTGAAGACTCCAAGGATCAGGCCGATCCCCAGGATCCTGGGATCTCCGGCCTCCGGCCGGCGGTAAGGCCTTCCCTCCAGGGCCCGCATGGCAAAGACCAGCAGGACAAAGACGGCGAGGCCTCCGGCAGCCCAGGGCGCCAGGAGGAGGATCTGGGCCTTCAGCTCGGCCCGGGGCAGGGCGTCCGCTTCCGCCAGGCCCAGATAAAAGAGAAGGACCTGGGAGCTGTTCAGGGCCATATGCATGACCAGGCCCGGCAGGATGCTCTCCGTCATGACAGCCGTAAAGGCCAGGGCCAGACCGAAGACAAAGGCGTAGCAGGCCTGGTTGAGGTTCATGTGGATCAGCCCGAAGCAAAGGGCTGAGACCAGGATGGGAAGGACCCTCTTTCCTGAGGTCCGGAGGGACTGAAGGATACAGCCCCGGAAGATCAGTTCCTCGCTCAGGGGACCGAGCACGCCCACGACCAGGAACATCTGCCAGGCCGGCATCAGTTCCGCCAGGTTCAGGATGGAAGCGGCCCCGTTCTTCGAGAAATAAAGGCTCAGGTCATTGACGACCAGGATGGCCGGAAAAAGAGCGGCCAGGGCGAACAGGGACAGGATCAGGGTCACGGCCCGGACGCCCCGCAGGGGAAAGATCTGTCCCAGAGGCTCCGGCACCAGGACGGAATAGACCAGGACCGGATAGAGGATGGCCGCCTGGGGGACCAGCAGAAGGACCAGGGGGTTCCTGACCAGGGGATACCAGGGGCCGAAGAACCCGATGGCCGCGCTGGCTCCGAAATAACACAGCACCATGATGAAAAACAGGGTACCGGATCTTCTTGCGGTCATAGCGCTCCTTTCTCTTCTCCGGGCCCGTCCGGCTTATTTCTTCAGCTCGATCCGGTCCTCCTTCAGGAGGATCCTTCCCTCCTTATAGAGGTGGCCGATGGCCCGCTTGAATTCATTCTTGGACATCTGCATCTTTTCCCGGATCTCCTCCGGCGAAGACCTGTCGCAGAGCATGAGGGTGCCCCCGTTCTCCTCCAGGGCCCGGAGGATGGCCTTCATGCTTTCCTCCAGCTGCAGGTAGCCCTTTTCCCTGATGGAAAGATCCAGCTTGCCGTCCGGCTTGACTGCCGTGACCCGGGCCGCGATCTTCTCGCCGATGGGGATCTGGCGGACCAGCTCCTTTTTGGGGATCAGGGCCGAATAGATGTCGTCCACCGCCACAAAGGTCCCGAAGTTCCGGCTGGTCTCATAGACTGTCCCGGTGACCCGGTCTCCCGCCTGATAGGGCGAATCCGTCCGCAGGTAGGGATATACGTTCATGGTGGCGCACAGGCGCCCGCTCTTGTCCAGATAGAGGGCGGCCAGGACCTCGTCTCCCTCCTTTACCCGGACCTTGGGCTGTTCCCGGAAGGGGAGCAGAAGATCCTTGTCCAGGCCCCAGTCCAGGAAGGCGCCGATCTTGCTGGTGGCAGCCACCCGGAGCCGGGCGATCTGCCCCAGGGTCAGCCTGGGGGTCCTGACCGTGGCAATGATCCTGTCCTCAGAGTCCTTATAGAGAAAGACCTCCAGCCTGTCGCCGGGCTTCGCGCCGGCGGGCACCTGGGCCCTGGGCAGAAGGACCCGTTCCTGTCCGCCTTCTTCCTTCAGGTAGACCCCGAAGGATACCTGTTTTTCTATGATCAGTTCCTGTTTTTCTCCGACTTTCAGCATAATTCTCCTATCTTTCCGCCCCGGCGGCTGACCTCCATCACAGCATAGGGAGATCCGTCCTCTCCGTTCAGGGATATGACCGCCGTATCGGCATCGGTCTGCCAGCTGACCGGGCAGATCCTGTCTCCCAGCACGGCCTGCTTCTGGTAGGCGATGCGGAGCCTGGCGGTCCCGCTCCTGTCCGCTCCCGTTTCCGACAGGGCTCCCATGGCCATCTTGATATACTGGCCGTTGTTGACATGGTGGTTGGTATCCAGATGGATCCTTTCCACTGTCAGCGCTTCATGGGCCCTGGCCGGCACTTCCGGGCCGGGCAGGCGGATCTTGCGGGGGAGATATTCCATCTCAAAACGGGGCGCAAGGGGGTATTTTTCCAGTATTTCCGGAAGCACGCGGGCCGGCCGCTGTGTTTCCATATTGAAGAGGGACCAGACGGAATTGGCGTTGACCAGCCGTTCTCCCTCCTTTGTTTCCAGCATAAAGTTTCGAAGGCCCATAAAGCCCCTGAGCTCATAGGGAGAGGTGCCGATCACGATCCTTTCTCCCAGGGCCGGGCAGCGCAGGACGTCGATCTGCCAGTAATTGACCAGCCAGGCCAGCTTCCGCTGCTTCAGATACCAGACCCCGATCCCCAGGTCCTCCGACTGAAAGGTCGAACAGTCCTGGAAGTAATCGATGATCCCTTCCATGGTCAGATGGCCGTCTTCACCGGTCTCGCTGTAGCGGACCCTGCCGTCAAATGTATACATACCGTCTCCTGTTTTCCTGCCTTCTTCGCTGCTATCGTACTATAGCACCTTTCTCCGCCCATTGTCCACCAGACAATTGTCCGGAAGGAAAAGGAGACCGGAGAAAGGCTCTGCTCTCATCCGGTCCCCTGCCTGCTTCTGTCCCCGCCGGATCTCCGGAGGGAGGACAGATCATTTCTTCAGTTTTTTCTGATAGGCTTCCATGTCGGGCCTCAGCTGTCCCACCAGCATGACCATGCAGATGGCGTTGGGCAGGATCATCAGGGCGTTCAGGATATCGGAAATATCCCAGGCGATCTCAAAGGCGGATACGCAGCCCACAAAGGCAATGATGGAGAAAACGATCCTGTAGAACATGGCGACCCTTGTGCTCCTGGTCAGATACTCCAGGGCCTTTTCTCCGTAGTATTCCCATCCCAGGATGGTGGAGAAGGCAAAGAGGGCCAGGGAAATGGCGACCAGCCAGGCGCCGGGCCTGCCCAGGGTGGACTCAAAGGCGGCAATGGTCAGGGGCGCGCCCTGGAGGACGGTCTCACCGTTCACGACGACCTGTTCCATGACGCCGCTGGTCAGGATGGCCAGGCCGGTGACGGAGCAGACCACGAAGGTATCCCAGAAGGTACCGGTGGAGTTGATATAGCCCTGCTTGATGTAGCCGAGGTCTTCATGGCTGTCGGTGGCCGCTGCCGCCGCCGTGATGGCCGCGGAGCCCATGCCGGCCTCGTTGGAAAAGCAGCCTCTTGCCACGCCCTTGTTCATGGCCTGGGCCATGGAGGCTACGACAGAGCCGGCCGCGCCGCCGCCGACGGCCTTGAAGGAGAAGGCCATCCGGAACATGGTCACGACAGCCCCGGGCAGAGCGGTGATGTGGAGCAGGATGATCAGGACGGCGCAGACAAAGTAGAAGACCGCCATGAAGGGAACGATGACGGAAGCCACCCTGGAGATGGACTTCAGGCCGCCCACGACGATGATCAGGGTCGCGAAGCCGACGATGATGCCGATGACCCAGACCGGAACGCCTACGATATAGGAGAAGGCAACGGCGATGGAGTTGCCCTGGGTCAGGTTGCCGATGCCGAAGGAGGCAACGACGGCAAAGAAAGCGAAGGCCACCGCCAGAACGCGGCCGAAGCCCTTAAAGCCGTCTCCGTAGACATGGGGAATGCCCCGCTCCATGGCCAGCATGGGGCCGCCCAGCATTTCGCCCTTGTCATTCTTGACGCGGTATTTGACCGCCAGGGTGCACTCCGTGAACTTGGACGTGATGCCGAAGGCGGCGGAGATCCACATCCAGACCAGGGCGCCGGGGCCGCCGACCGCCAGGGCGGACGCTACGCCCGCGATGTTGCCGGTGCCGATGGTGGCCGCCAGGGCCGTACAGAGGGCGGCAAAGGAAGAAACATCGCCCTCACCGCTGGACTGCCTGGACTCCTTGGATAATGTGGTGCGGATGGAATAGCCCAGATTCCTCCAGCACAGGAACTCCGTGCGGAAGGTGCAGTAGATCCCTGCGCCGACCAGAATGACCAGCATGGGCGGTCCCCAGACAAATCCGTCAATTGCTTCCAGTATTTCCAGCATAACTAACTCCTTTTCCTCTTCCCGGGGATCTCCTTCCGGTCCCGGACGGTCCCCGGTTTTTTCGTTTTACCTAACGTGCAATATTCTAACACATCCTTTACTGTTTTAAACCACTGAATTGCACGAAGAAGATTTTTTTATCTCTCCCCTTCTTATCCGGTCCCGGCGGCGGACACGGCAAAAAAAGAAGAGGGATCCGGCCTCATCCGGTCCCTCTGTCCTCTAAGACTGTCCTGTCTCAGACCGCGTGCTCTGTCTCTTCCCAGAGGATCCAGGCCCCGCTGTCCTCTTCCTCCTCTTCCACGGTCTCCTCCGAAGCCTGGTTCCCGAAAAAGGGCAGGTCGATCTTGTAGCCGAAAAGATAAAAGTCCGTATCTCCGGTCTGGATCCTGTAAATGATCCCGTAAAGCAGGAACAGGATGATCAGGCCGATGAGGATCCGGTTGCTGCGCCTCAGTCTGTCGTTGTTGTTCTTCATAGGAATCCCTCCTCCCCGGCAGCGGACCTGCCGCCGCTCATTCCTCCTAATAGTATCATGTTCCGGGGCCTGGCGGAACAAAAGAATAAGGCCCTCTGCCGCATATCCGGCAAAGGGTCCTGTACGAGCTGGGCTAGAAGGATTCGAACCTTCAAAATGACGGAGTCAGAGTCCGCTGCCTTACCGTTTGGCTATAGCCCATTATTCAATTCGCAGCCGTTTGCCGGCTACGAATTGAAATTATAAAGGATGTGCTCCCTTTTTGCAAGGGGGTTTTTTAAATTTTCCTTCTTCGTTTTTCCTGCAGGCAGAACGCCCCGGCTCCGGTCAGCGCCTCTTCCTGTTCCTGCCGGGCTTCCAGATCGCGGGCACAAAGAGAATGAGCATGGGGAAGAGCTCCAGGCGGCCCGCCAGCATGTCGAACATGAGGACATACTTGGTGACAGGCAGGAGGTGGTAATAGTTGGACATGGGGCCGACTGCCGCAAGGCCCGGCCCGATGTTGTTGAGGGTCGCCGCCACCGCCGTGAAGACCGTCTCCAGATCCTGGTCATCGAACATGGTGATGATCAGGAGGGAAACGACAAAGATCAGGGCATAGGCCGCCAGATAGACATTGACGCCCCGGACCGTTTCCTTGTCCACGGACTTGCCGTCCAGCTTGATGGTGGACACGGCGCGGGGATGGATGAAGTGGAGGACCTCCTGCTTCACGCTCTTGACAAGGAGCAGGATCCTGGAGACCTTGATGCCGCCGCCGGTGGAGCCGGCGCAGGCGCCTATGAACATGATCAGGACCAGAAGGCTCCGGGAATACTGGGGCCAGAGGTTGAAGTCCGCCGTCGCGTAGCCGGTGGTGGTGATGATGGATCCCACCTGGAAGGCCGCGTGATGGAAGGCCAGAAGGATGTTGTCATAAAAGCCCCGGATGGACCAGGTGATGGTGAGGATACAGAAGGCGATGATGCCCAGATATCCCTTGACCTCGCTCATGCGGAAGGCTTCCTTCCTGGCTTCCCAGGTCTTGCCCAGGAGCAGGAAATAGTAGGCGTTGAAGTTGACGCCGAACAGGATCATGAAAACGGTGATGATGGCCTGCTGGAGGACGGTATAGTCCGCGAAGCCGCTGGAGCGGACCGCGAAGCCGCCGGTGCCCGCCGTGCCGAAGGTCAGGCAGAGGGAGTCAAAGAGGGGCATGCCCGCCAGGAGCAGGAGGATGATCTCGATCACGGTGATCCCGAAATAGATCTTATAGAGGATCATGGCGGTCTCCCGGATCTTGGGGACCAGCTTGCCCACGGAGGGGCCCGGGCTCTCGGCCCGCATGAGGTGCATGTTGTAGCCGCCGGTCAGGGGCATGATCGCCAGAATAAAGACGATGACGCCCATGCCGCCTACCCAGTGGGTAAAGGACCGCCAGAAGAGGCTGGCATGGCTCAGGGCCCCCACATCCGTCAGGATGGAGGCGCCGGTGGTGGTAAAGCCCGAGATGGTCTCAAAGAGGGCGTCGGTATAGCTGGGTATGTCGCCGCAGAAGACAAAGGGCAGGGCCCCGAACATACTCAGCACGATCCAGCTCAGGGCAACGCCGGCAAAGCCTTCCTTGGTATAGAAGGGGCCTCTGTCGGCCCGGTAGAAGGACAGGAAGGTCCCGACGACCACGCAGAGAAAGGCCGCTGCCAGATAGGACAGACCGGCCGTTTCCCGATAGACCAGTCCCGTGATGGCGGGCAGAAGGAGAAAGGCTGCCTCGAACCGCAGCACGATCCCCAGGAACCGCCTGATACTGCCGTAATTCACGCTCTTACTCTCCCTTCAGAATGTCGCCGATATCCTGCCAGCCCGTGTGAGAGGTGACCACGATGACGCTGTCATCCGGCTCGATCACGGAGTGGCCGTTGGGAATGATGATCCTGCCGCCGCGGGTGATGCAGGCGATCAGGACATTGTCCTTGACCCTGATCTCGGAAAGAGGGATGCCCAGAACGGGAGAATCCTTCCGGATCATGAATTCCAGGGCCTCCACCTGGTCGGGGATCAGGCTGTAGAGGGACTCCACGTTGCTGCCGATGGAATTCTGCTTGGCCCTGACATACCGGAGGATATACTCCGCCGTGATGAGCTTGGGATGCATGATGGAGCCCAGGTTGAGGGAATCGATGACGTCGTCGAAATTGATCCGGTCGATCTTGGTGATGATCTTGGAATCCGAAAGGCTCCGGGCGTAGAGGGACAGGAACACGTTCTCCTCGTCGATGCCCGTCAGGGATACAAAAGACTCATAGTCCGCGATCCCCTCCTCCAGAAGGACGTCCTGGTTGGTGGCGTCGCCGTTGATGATGGTAGCATCCGGCAGGAGGACGCTGAGCTCCTCGCAGCGGTCCAGATCCTTTTCGATGATCTTGACCTTAATGCCGTTGCTGATCAGCTGCTGGGCCAGATAGTAGCAGATGGTGCCTCCGCCGACGATCATGCAGTCCCTGACCCTGTGGCTCTTGATCCTGATGCCGTCAAAGAAGGCCCTGGCGTTGTCGGGCGTTGCCAGGAAGCTGATGAAGTCATGGGCCTTGAGGACGAAATGGCCGTTGGGGATCTCCACATGGCTGCCCCGCTGGACGGCGCAGACCAGCACGTCGGCACCGGTCCGTTTGCTGATATCCATGAGGGTGCAGTTGACCAGGGGAGAGCCCTCGGGGATCCTGAACTTGAGGATCTCGGCCCTGCCTCTGGCAAAGGTGTCGATCTTGATGGCGGAGGGGAACCGGAGGATCCGGGCCGCCTCGGTGGCCGCCGCGTATTCGGGGTTGACGGTCAGGGACAGGCCCAGCTCCTGCTTGATAAAGCCGATCTCACTGTTATAGACGGGGTTCCGGACCCTGGCGATGGTGCTGCAGCCGCCGGCCTTTTTGGCGACCAGGCAGCAGAGCAGGTTGACCTCGTCGGCGTTGGTGACCGCGATCAGAAGGTCCGTATCCTCTACGCCGGCCTCCTTCTGGACGGAATAGGAAGCGCCGTTGCCTACCAGGCCCAGGACATCATAGTTGTCCGTGATCTCTGTAATGACCCGGCTCTTTTCATCGATGACGGCGATATCATGGCCCTCTCTGGAAAGCTGCCTGACCAGGGCCTTGCCGACTTTACCGCCTCCAACAATTATAATCCGCATGATTTCCTCCTTTGCGGTCAGACTTCAAACATCAGGTCCTCGTAGGTGGGGAAGGGCCACATCCGCTTGTCCACGATCCTCTCCAGCCGGTCGCAGGGGGTCCTGAGGTCGGCCATGAGGGGCTTGACGATATCCTTATAGAAGAAGGCCCTTTCCCTGGCTCCCGCGATCCGGCCCGCTCTGTCCTCAGCCTCTGTCAGAAGGTCCAGGGCCGCCTGGGCTTCATTGATCAGGCTGTTGACGGCCGTGAGCCTCTGGACCTCCGCCGCGGGCTCGACGCCTGCCTCCCTGAGGGCCAGAACGGTCTCCGCCAGGTTCCTGGCGTAGCGCATGCAGGCGGGAAGGATCTGCTTGCCTGCCATGTCCTGCATGGTCAGGACCTCGATGTTGATGGTCTTGGCGTAGGTATCGTAGATGATCTCCTCCCGGCTGGCCAGCTCGGTCTCCGTAAAGATCCCGAAGGTCTCAAAGAGCCGGACCGCCTTGCGGGTGGTCAGGGCCGAAGCCGCCTCAATGGTGGTGGCGATGTTGGGCAGGCCCCTTCTTTCCGCCTCCGCCAGCCATTCCTCGGAATAGCCGTTCCCGCTGAAGATGATCCGCTGGTGGCGGGTCATATATTCCGTGATCAGGGCCTGGACGGCCTGGTCGAAGTCTTCGGCCGCTTCCAGGCGGTCCGCCGCCTCGCAGAAGGCCTCCGCGACGATGGCGTTGATGGTGGTGATGGGGCTGGCGCAGGAATCCGCCGCGCCCACCATGCGGAACTCGAACTTGTTGCCGGTGTAGGCAAAAGGCGAGGTCCGGTTCCGGTCCGTGGCGTCCTTGTTGATGTCAGGCAGGGTGGAGACGCCGGTCCTGAGGACGCCGCCCTCGATGTGGCTGTCGGCGCTGCCGGTCTCCACCAGCTGGCGGACCACATCCTCCAGCTGCTGGCCCAGGAAAACGGAAACGATGGCCGGAGGCGCTTCATGGGCGCCCAGGCGCAGGTCATTGCCCACATCGGAGGCGCTCTGCCTGAGCAGGTCGGCGTGGGTATCCACGGCCTTCAGGATGCAGGCCAGGACCAGAAGGAACTGGGTGTTCTGCTCCGGAGAAGCCCCGGGCTCCAGCAGGTTGATCCCGTCGTCGGTGGACAGGGACCAGTTGTTGTGCTTGCCCGACCCGTTGACGCCTTCAAAGGGCTTTTCATGGAGAAGGCACCGCATGTTGTGGTAGATGGCGATCCGCTTCATGGTCTCCATGACCAGCTGGTTGTGGTCGGTGGCCAGATTGGCTTCTTCATAGATGGGGGCCAGCTCATGCTGGGCAGGCGCCACCTCATTGTGCTGGGTCTTGGCAGGGACTCCCAGCTTCCAGAGCTCCTCGTTGAGGTCCTTCATGAAGGCTCCGACCCGCTCCCGGATCACGCCGAAATAATGGTCCTCCATCTCCTGGCCCTTGGGCGCGGCCGCCCCGAAGAGGGTCCTGCCGGTAAAAATCAGGTCCTGTCTCTGCAGGTACTTGTCCCGGTTGACCAGGAAGTATTCCTGTTCCGCGCCGACGCTGGCGCGGACTCTTCTGGAAGTGGTGTTGCCGAAGAGGCGGAGGATCCTCAGGGCCTGGGTGTTGATGGCCTGCATGGACCGGAGAAGGGGCGTCTTCTTGTCCAGGGCCTCGCCCGTATAGGAGCAGAAGGCGGTGGGGATGCAGAGGGTCACGCCCGTGCCCGATTCCTTGAGGAAGGCGGGAGAGGTGATGTCCCAGGCGGTATAGCCCCTGGCCTCAAAGGTGGACCTGAGGCCGCCGGAGGGGAAGGAGGAGGCGTCCGGCTCCCCCTTGATCAGGTCCTTGCCGGAAAAGCCCATCAGCATCCGTCCGTCGTCATCGGGCGTGGAAACAAAGGAATCGTGTTTTTCCGCTGTAATCCCGGTCAGGGGCTGGAACCAGTGGGTATAATGGGTAGCCCCGTTCTCCACCGCCCAGTCCTTCATGGCCTTGGCGACCACATCCGCGTCCCGGCGGGAGAGGTCTCCGCCCTCCTCCATGACCTTGCGGACGTTCTCATAGACCTTCTTGGGAAGGGCCGCCCGCATCTTGCTGAGGGTGAACACATTCCGGCCGTACAGCTCCTCCACGTTGATTTTTTCTCTGGTCTCGCTCATGCAATCCTCTTTTCTTCTACCTGTCTGTTATCGGGAACCCTGTCTGCGGAGAATGTCTCCGGGCTCGGCCATTTCCGAAAGGGTCAGCCAGAGGACCTCCTTCGGATGCGGACAGGCCTGCACCGGCTCTCCGTCTTCCGTTCTCATGCCCATGACCGTGACAGCCAGGTCGCGGCCATCCTTTTTCATGATCTCGATGGTATCTCCCACCGAGAATTTATTGCGCTGCGTGATCCTGGTCCCGCGGACCGGATCCGTATCCTCCACAGTGCCCAGATAAACGGCGTCGCTGACATAGGTGGAATCCTCATAGACCATGGAATCCTCGTCAGGCCTTCCGAAATAGAAGCCGGTGGTGAAATGCCGGTAGGTGCAGCGGCGGATCTGGTCCCTGTACCAGGGAAGGTTCTTCCGGTACAGGTCCTCGCTTTCCATATAGTCGTCGATGGCCCTCCGGTAGGTCCTGGCCACGGTGGCCACATAGAGGGCGTTCTTCATCCTGCCTTCGATCTTGAGAGAATCGATGCCGGCCAGGACCAGGTCCGGGATATATTCGATCATGCACAGGTCCCTGGAGTTGAAGATAAAGGTCCCCCTGTCATTTTCCTCAATGGGAAGATAGACGCCCGGCCTTGACTCCTCGGCCACGGCGTACTTCCACCGGCAGGGATGGGTGCAGGCGCCCCGGTTGGCGTCCCGGCCCGTAAAGTAGGAGGACAGAAGGCACCTTCCCGAATAGGAGATGCACATGGCCCCGTGCACAAAGGCCTCGATCTCCAGGTCCTCGGGGACCCGTTCCCGGATCTGGGCGATCTCCTTCAGGCTCAGCTCTCTGGCGCAGACCACCCGGGAAGCTCCCAGGGCGTGCCAGAAGGCAAAGGTCTCCGCGTTGGTATTGTTGGCCTGGGTGGAGATATGGATGGGGACCGAAGGGCAGGCGCGCCGGGCCAGGGTGAACATGCCGGGGTCCGCCACCAGGACCGCGTCGGGAGAAAGCTCCTCCAGGGTCCTGAAATAGGCCTCCGCCCCGGGCAGGTCCGCGTTGTGGGCCAGGATATTGGCGGTCACATGGACCCGGACGCCCCGGGCATGGGCATAGGCGATGGCCTCCGCCATCTCCTCCCGGCCGAAGTTGCCGGCCTTGGCCCTGAGGCCGTAGGCTTCGCCCCCGATATAGACCGCATCCGCCCCGTAGCGGACGGCTGTCCGGAAGACTTCCATGTCCCTGGCGGGCACAAGAAGCTCGGGCTTTTTTATCTTACTGTCTGTCATCTTTTTTCTTCACTGTGACGGCCGTGCCGTCTCCCGACTCCAGAAGCAGGGTCTGAAGGTCCGCTCTTCCGGTCAGTTCCCGCAGATAGGCCCGCATCCTCTTATGGATGGTACGGTCCCTGCGCCTGACGGCGTATCGGGAAGAAAGGATCTCCTCCTCGCGGAGGATGTTGTCGGATATCAGAAGGCCGCCCTCCGGCAGAAGCCTGAGGACCTCCGGCAGGAAGCGGATATACTGGCCCTTGGCGGCGTCCATGAAGACCAGGTCAAAGGGGCCCTCCAGGGACGGCAGGATCTCAGCCGCGTCCCCTTCCAGCAGGACGATCCTCTCTCCGGCCCCCCGGGCCGCGAAGCCGGCCCTGGCCGCCTCCGCGCGGGCAGGATCCTTTTCGATGGTGACGATCCCGGCCCCCTCCGGCGAAAAGGCGTCCATGAGCAGGGCGGAAAAGCCCGTTCCCGTTCCCACCTCCAGGATCCGCATGGGCCGGCAGAGCTCCAGAAAAAATTTAATGAGGCCCTGGGTCCGGGGCCGGATGACCGGCACCCTTTCCGCCAGCGCCTCCTGTTCCATCTGCTGCAGCCAGGGTGGATTGGGGATCTCCATGGATTCCACGAAAACGCCCAGCCGCTCCCCGGGGCTATTCATCCGCCGGAGCCTGTCCGGACAGGACCTGCAGGATCTGGTCCGTAGTCATTTCCGAGGAGATCTCATAGGTCCCGGGCTGGATCATGCCCGAGAAGGAAGACATGCGCTCCTGAAAGACAAAGACACGGCTGCTCGCGATCAGGGACTCACTCTCCAGGAGGTCTCCCACCTGGGTCACGGTCATGCCGGGCGTGACCTCAATGGTGATGGTCTTTCCCTGCCCCTCGCTGTCCAGCGCCTTCTGGGAGACCAGGGAATATCCCATTTCATAAAAGCGGCCTACGCCGGTCACGATCCGCCGGGCCGCCGCGATCAGAACAACGGCGATCACAGCCATCACGATCAGGTCCAGTATGTTTCCCCGTTTTCTGATTCTCATGCTGTCATACCTCCAGTATCATGGGCAGGATCATGGGCCGGCGCATGGTCTTTCTCCAGAAAAAGTCCCCCAGGCTGTTCTTGACAGCCGTCCGGAACCTGTTCCGGTCGGAAGATCCCCTGCTGCCCAGGCACTTTTCAATAGCCTCCCGGACTACCTGGTCGGCCTCCTCCATCAGGGCGTCCGCCTCCTTGACATAGACGAAGCCTCTGGATGTGATCTCGGGTCCGGCCGTCAGGGTCCTGCCCGACGGATCCAGCGCAAAGCAGACGATGACGATGCCGTCCTCCGCCAGATGCTGCCGGTCCCTGAGGACCACGTTGCCGACGTCTCCTACGCCCAGGCCGTCCACCAGCACGGCTCCGACCTGCACGCGTCCGTTCACCCGGGCCGTTTCTTCATCCAGTTCCAGGACATCCCCGGAGTTCAGGATAAAAATGCTGTCCCTGTCATAGCCCAGGTCCCGCGCGATCTTGGCCTGGGCCTTGAGATGCCGGTACTCCCCGTGCACGGGTATCGCGTAGCGGGGCTGTACCAGGGTATATATAAGCTTGATGTCCTCCTGGCAGGCGTGTCCGGAAACATGGACGTCCTGGAAGATGACATCCGCTCCCTTCCTCAGGAGCTTGTTGATGACATGGGTCACGGCCTTTTCATTGCCCGGGATGGGGTTGGAGGAAAAGATGACCGTGTCGCCGGGGCCGATGGTGATCCGCCTGTGCATGTCCTCGGCCATCCGGCTGAGGGCCGCCATGCTCTCGCCCTGGCTGCCTGTGGTGATGATGACCGTCTGCTCGCCCGGGAAATTCCGGAGCTGGTCCGCGTCGATCAGGGTATTCTCCGGCACGTTCAGGTAGCCCAGCCGGGTCGCCGTCTCGATGATGTTGACCATGCTGCGGCCTTCCACCAGGACCTTGCGGCCATAGCGGCAGGCGGAATTGATGATCTGCCGGACCCGGTCCACGTTGGACGCGAAGGTCGCGATGATGATCCTGGTATCCCGGTGCTCCTGGAAAAGATGGTCGATGGTCCCTCCCACCGTCCTTTCGGAAGCGGTGCTGCCGGCGCGCTCCGCGTTGGTGGAGTCGCACATGAGGGCCAGGACGCCCTGCCGGCCCAGCTCCCCAAAGCGCTGGAGGTCGATGGCGTCGCCGAAGACCGGGGTATAGTCCACCTTGAAATCGCCCGTATGGACAATGGTGCCCACAGGGCAGGTGATGGCCAGGGCCGCCGCGTCCACGATGCTGTGGTTGGTCTTGATGAATTCCACGGAAAAGCTTCCCAGCTTCACCGTCTGCCCGAAGGTGACCACGCACCGTCTGGTGGATTCCAGAAGGTCGTGCTCCATCAGCTTGTGCTCGATCAGGCCCATGGTCAGCCGGGTGGCGTAAACGGGCACATTGAGCCGCTTCAGCACGTAGGGCAGGGCCCCGATGTGGTCCTCGTGTCCGTGGGTGATCACAAAGCCCTTGACCTTGTCCCGGTTCTCCTCCAGATAGGTGATGTCCGGTATGACCAGGTCAATGCCGAACATATCGTCCTCGGGGAAGGCCAGACCGCAGTCCACCACAAGGATGCTGCCCTCGAACTCAAAGGCCGTAATGTTCATGCCGATCTGTTCCAGACCTCCCAGAGGGATGATCCGGAGCTTGGATCCAATTCTCTTTTTTTCTCTTGCTTTCTTCAATTTATCCTCATTCTGGCGGCAGGTGCTCAGGCCTCCAGAAGGATGCCCAGTTCTTCCAGGTCATCCTTTAACAGAAGGCAGACCGCTTCCAGCTCCCTGTCTTCCTCGACAAGGGCGTAGACCGCCTCTTCCGTCTCCCCGCCGGGGAGTTCCTTGAGGATCAGGGCCTCGCCGTCTCCCTCTCCGGCCTCCGTGACCAGAAGGTAGCGGGTCCCTGCCAGCCGGCATTCGGCTTCGACAAAGAATTCTACGGTCTCTTCTTCCCCTTCGGGAATAAAGCGGATCTTGTCTGTCATTTCTGCCTTTCCTCCGCGCTCACGCGCGGCTTTCGCTTTCTATGTTCTTCCGGGCCCGCTCAGCGCAGGGCCTCGATTTCTTCTCTGTGATTTTCCATATAGTCCCGGAGAATGATGCTGGCGGCGATCATATCCACCCGGGCCTTCCGGTCGGCCCCCCGGATCCCCATCTGATCCATGATCTCATCCGCCTCCACTGTCGTCAGCCTTTCATCGGACATGACAATGGGGAGACCGGTCCGCCTCCTCAGCATATCCCCGAATTCCAGGGTGCGGGCGGCCCGTTCTCCTTGCGTCTCATCCATATTCAGAGGCAGACCCAGCACGATCAGCCGGACGTCATATTCCTCGATCAGCTCCTCGATCCTGGCAAGCGTGCGCCGCAGCTTGTTCTCCCTGTCCCGGCGGATGATCTCCCGGGGCTGAGCCGTCATCAGCAGCGCGTCGCTGATCGCGACTCCGCAGGTCCTGGAACCGAAATCCAATCCCATGATTCTCACTCAGTTCACGCCTTCTTCCCGGTCCTGTCTGTCCTCCGGACAGATCATTTCCAGTTGTTCGCCCTGATATAGCACTCCAGGATCTCCTCGAGCAGTTCGTCCCGTTCCACCTTCATAATCAGGCTGCGGGCGCCCATGTAGTTGGTGATATAGGTCGGGTCTCCGGACATGATGTATCCGACGATCTGGTTCACCGGGTCATATCCCTTGGTGGAAAGGGCCTCGTAGACGACCGAGAGGACCTTTCTGACGGCCGACTCCTCATCCTGCTTTACCTGAAAGAACTGTGTGTGTCCGAGATCCTCGGATCCCGCTCCTTTTTTCTGTCCCTGCCTGTTGGTAGCGTCCATATTATCCTCATACCTGTGCCGGTCCCGGCGCTCCGCCGCCTGTCCGGCATCCTGCTTAATGAACGGCAAATATCCGCCGCCTGTCCCCTCGGGGCACAAAAATACAGATACATCTTACTCTATTTCGAACAAAGTTTCAATATGCGCTCTGCTCTGCTTCCTCAATCTCCATGCGCAGGACGTCCGTTCCGGGGATAAAACCGGCGAACCGGCCCCTGACAAGGCTGCCGGGCCGGAGGGAAAGGCCACCGGCGGCCTCCGCGGCCCCTTCCACATAGCGGGCGGTGTGGCCCGTATACCAGGTCCGCCCGTTCAGGGTCCGGGTCTCCTCGATCAGGAGCTCCTCCCGCCGGCCGATAAAGGATTCTCTGTAGGCCCTGGCCTGGTCCCTGGTCATGTCCAGGAGGACGGCGCTCCGGTCCGCCTTGACGCGCTCCCTGACCTGGCCCTTCAGTTTTTCGGCCACAGTCCCTCTTCTGGCGGAATAGCGGAAGACATGGATCATGTAAAAGGAAATATCCTCCAGGAACCGCCGGGTCTCCAGGAACTCTTCCTCCGTTTCCCCGGGGAATCCGCAGATGACATCCGTGGTCATGGCGGGCTCCGCCATATGCCTCCGGATCCTCTCCACGATCTCCTTATATTCCTTCGCCGTATAATGGCGGTTCATCCTCCGGAGGGTGGCGTCGCACCCGCTCTGGAGGGAGAGATGGAAATGGGGACAGACCTCAGGGATCTCCGCCAGGCCCCTGACAAAGTCCTCCGTCATGATCCGGGGCTCCAGGGAGCTCAAGCGGATCCGGCAGATCCCGGGCACGCCGGAGAGCCTCCGGAGGAGGTCCAGCAGGGCATTGCCGGATTTAACGGGGTCAAAGGGGACCGGTCCCTCCACGCCCCACTCCAGTCCGTAGGAGCTGACGTGGATCCCGGTCAGGACAATCTCCCGGATCCCCCTGCCGGCCAGAGCCGCGGCCTCCCGCAGGATCTCGCCGGGCCTCCGGCTCCGGATCCTGCCCCTGGCAAAGGGAATGATGCAGTAGGAGCAGAACTGGTTGCAGCCGTCCTGGATCTTGATATACGCCCGGGTATGGCCGGGCGCCGCCAGCTGCATGTCTTCATACTCAGGCCTTGCGGACAGGGTCTCGTCCCGGTAGATGGTCCTTTCTCCCCGGCCCTCCAGGCGGGCCCGGATCAGGTCCAGGATCTCCCCCTTCCGGTTGTTGCCGATGGCCAGGTCGATGGCCGGGTCCTGCTCCACCCGGTCCGGGTCCGTTTCCACATAGCAGCCCACCGCCACCACCAGGGCGTCCGGGTTCATCTTTTTGGCCCTGTGCAGCATCTGCCGGGACTTGCGGTCCGCGATGTTGGTCACGCTGCAGGTATTGATGATATAGAGGTCCGCTTCCTCCTCGAAGGGGACCGTCTCGTAGCCGTCCGCCTCCAGGATCTGCCGCATGACGTCCAGCTCATAGCTGTTGACCTTGCAGCCCAGGTTGTGATACGCCGCTCTCTTCATAACCGAATCTTCTCCCTGGCCGCCCCGGAAAAGGGAGGGGGCGGCTGTCTTGACTTTTCCGAATCCTCTGGGTAGTATAGCGATAGAGCACAGCAAAGGAGGCTATACGCATGAAAAAAGTTACCGTAAATCTGGATTCCATTCAAAAGGTCAAGAGCTTTGTCGATATTATTTCCTCTTTTGAGTATGACTTTGATCTGGTCTCCGGCCGCTATGTCATTGACGCCAAGTCCCTGATGGGCATTTTCTCCCTGGACCTGACCAAGCCCATCGACCTGAACATCCATGCCGATGAGGAAGGCGCCGCCGGCGTGATCCGGGCCCTCGACCCCTATATCGTCAAAAAGTAAGGACCTTTCCCGGACAGGACCGGGATTCTTTCCACTGTGTTTTTTGAGCCATGCCGTTCCCGGCATGGCTCTTTTGCTGTCTGAGGTCCCGGAGCGTTTCTCCCTCCGGGGTCAGGCCTCATCCTCCCGCCTCTTCAGGATCTTCTCGGAATCCGCTCCGATCAGGATGATCTCATCGGTGGAAATGGCCTCGGCCACCATATCGCCGATCTTCTCGGAAAGGTTCTTCTCATGGGCCCGGATCACCTCCGCCCTGGGCTTGGTGACAGGATGCTTGGCCACAAAGATGGTGCAGCAGTCCTCATAAGGCAGGATGGAGGTCTCAAAGGTCCCGATCTTCTTGGATACCTGGACGATCTCCTCCTTGTCAAAGCCGATCAGGGGCCGGAAGACCGGCAGGGTGCAGACCTCGTTGGTCACGCCCAGGGCCGTCAGGGTCTGGGAGGCCACCTGGCCGATGCTCTCTCCCGTGACCAGGCCCAGGCAGTCGTTCTTCTTTGCCAGGATCTCCGCGATCCGCATCATATAGCGCCGCATGATGATGGTCAGCTCGTCATGGGGGCACTTTTCATAGATATAGAGCTGGATCGGGGTGAAGTTGATGTTGTGGAGGCAGATGGGGCCGGTATAGCGGGCCACCCGGGCGGCCAGATCCTTGACCTTCTGCAGGGCCCTCTCGCTGGTATAGGGCGGAGCGTTGAAATAGACGGCGTCCAGCCTGACGCCCCGCTTGGCCACCATATAGCCGGCCACAGGGGAGTCGATGCCGCCGGAAAGAAGGAGCATGGTCTTGCCGCCTACGCCGCAGGGCAGGCCGCCGGGACCGGGGATCTCGTGGGAATAGAGATAGATCTTCTCCCGGATCTCCACATGCATCATGATCTCCGGCTCATGGACGTCCACGGTGAACCTGGGCATGGCCGTCAGGACAGCGTTCCCCAGCTCCGCGTTGACCTCCAGGGACTCCAGGGGATATTCCTTGTTGAGCCGCCTGGTCTTTACCTTGAAGGTATGGTCTCCGGAGGGATATTCCTCCGCCATGAAGGCCGTGACCGCTTCCCGGAGCTCGCCGATGGGCATGATATCGATGGCCCTGACGGGACAGATCCCCCAGATGCCGAACACGCAGGAGAGCTTCTCCGTGACCTCCTCGAAATCATACTCGGACAGGCAGTCCACGAACATCCTTCCGTAGGTCCTGTTCACGGCAAAGCGTCCCCCGCAGGTCCTGAGGGCGATCCGGATCTGATGGACCAGGGCCTCCTCGAAGACGTGCCGGTTCTTGCCCTTAATGCCGATCTCGGCGTATTTGATCAGAAAAGACTGGTATTTCATGTTTTATCTCCTCGTATATCTGCGCAGGAAGGGGATCAGGTCCGCCATGGCGGCGGCAGCCTCCCTCACGTCTTCTTCGGTATTCATGACGGACAGAGAGACCCTCAGGGTGCTGCCTGTGCCGTCGGAGGAAAGGCCGATGGCCTTCAGGGTCTCGGATACATGGGGCCTGTTGGAGGCGCAGGCGGACCCGGCCGACAGATAGACGCCCCTGTCCTCCAGGGCGTGGAGCAGGACCTCCGCCCTGACGCCGGGGACCGTCACGGAAATGATATGGGGAGCGGAATCCTCCCCGGTCCTTCCGTTGATCCTGACCTCCGGGATCTTCAGGACCTCTTCGATAAAGACGGCCTTCATGGCCCGGAGGGCCCGGATATCTTCGTCAAAGTTCTGATACAGCCTCCCCGCGGACATGGCCATGGCCGCGGCGCCGGCCACGTTGTCGGTGCCGGACCTGAGGCCCCTCTGCTGGCCCCCGCCCAGGACCATGGGCTGGATCCGGACCTTATCGGCGATGTAGAGAAGGCCGATGCCCTTGGGCGCGTGGATCTTGTGGCCGCTGGCGGACAGCAGGTCCACGCCCAGCTGCCGGGGGAAGATCCTGTCCTTGCCGAAGCCCTGGACCGCGTCGGTGTGGAAAAGGGCGGCGGGATTCTTATCCTTGACGGCCCGGCCGATCTCCGCCAGAGGCTGCAGGGATCCGATCTCATTGTTGGTATGCATGACGGACACCAGGACCGTATCCGGCCTGACGGCCTCATGGACCGACTCCGGGGATACGATGCCGTCCCGGTCCACGGGCAGGTAGGTCACGGTAAAGCCCTGCTTTTCCAGGAACCGCATGGATTCCAGGACCGCCGGGTGCTCGATCCGGGTCGTGACCAGATGGGTCCCCCGGCGGCGGGCAGCCAGGGCTCCGCCGATGATGGCCGTATTGTCCGACTCGGTCCCGCAGGAGGTAAAGACCAGGTTGGCCGGCTTTACCTTCAGAAGGCCCGCCAGGGTCCTGGCCGCCTCAGACAGGATCTTTTCCGCTTCCACGCCCTTGTGGTGCATGCTGGAGGGATTGCCGTAGGCCTCCAGACAGATCCTGCGCATATAGTCCGCCGTTTCCGGAAAGACCCGGGTGGTGGCGGAATTGTCCAGATAGATTTCTCTTGCCATAATGGTCCGCTTCCTTTTTTCAGACTGCCTGTTACCATACCACACAAAGCGGCTGTCAGGCAATCTCAAATCGATAGATCAGCCAGGCCAGGAAGGCGGGACCGGCCGTTTCGGTCCGGAGGATCCGGCTTCCCAGGGATATGGGGTGCATGCCGGCCGCCCGGGCCTCCCTGATCTCTTCCTCCTCAAAGCCTCCCTCGGGCCCGATAAAGACCGCCACGCACTGGCCGGGCCGGATGGATTCCACCAGGCTCCGGGTGGAGGCGTCCCTCTCCTGGAGTTCATAGGGGACCAGGCACAGGTCCGCTTCTTCCCCTGCCCGCTTCAGGGCCTCCCGCCAGCTGACGGGCTCCGAGACCCGGGGCACGATCAGCCGCCGGCTCTGGCTGGCGGCGGACTCCGCGATGGTCTGCCAGCGGGCCGTCTTCCTGCGCCCCCGGGCAGGGTCCAGCCGCATGACCGACCGCTTCATGGCCACGGGGATGATCTCGGAAACGCCCAGCTCCACAGACTTCTGGACAATGGTCTCCATCTTGTCCCCCTTGGGCAGGCCCTGGAAGAGCAGGACCCGGACCGGAAGCTCCGTGTCGGCCTCCCGGACCTCCTCCAGGCGGCAGACCACGCTTTCCTCCCCGACCTCTTCAATGACATAGATCCGGCGGCCGGTATTTTCCCCGGCCGAGGCTGACAGGCGTTCCCCCGCCTTCATCCGGAGGACGGACCGGATATGATGGGCCTCCCGGCCTCCTACAGTCAGGATCTCTCCCTGCATGTCCGCGGGGTCTACAAAAATATGCAGCATCAGCTTTCTCCATCTGCCGGCTTTCTGCCGACCACGCATCTCCATTCTCCCTGGGCCGTAATGGAAGCGATCTCCAGGCCCTGGGCCCGCATGGCCTCCGCCACTGCCTCTTCCCGTCCCTCCAGAATGCCGGAGGTGATGTAGACGCCGCCCTTTTTCAGGGCACGGACTGCCGGAGGGGTCATGGGGATCAGGACCTCCGCCAGGATATTGGCCGCCACGATGTCGTACTGTTCATAGCCCACCTGGTCCTGCAGGGCCCTGTCGTCGATGAGGTTCCCCAGCAGGACCCGGAAGGAGGCCGGATCCACGCCGTTGTTCTTCAGGTTGTCCAGGATGGCGGGAGGCGCGCAGGGATCCAGGTCCGTGCCCACGGCGGAGTCCGCCCCCAGCATCAGGGCCAGGATGGCCAGGATGCCGCTGCCGGTGCCCAGGTCCAGGATCTTTGTATCTCCGGTGAGATACTTCCGGATCTGCCGGATGCAGAGCTGGGTGGTCTCATGCATGCCGGTGCCGAAGGCCGTGCCGGGATCGATATGCAGGACCAGGCCGGGCTTTCTGTCCTCTTCCTCGGGCTCCTCCCAGCTGGGGATGACCAGGATATCATCGATCCAGAACTGGTGGAAGTACTGCTTCCAGTTGTTGATCCAGTCCAGGTCCTCGGTCTCCTCAATGGTGACCCTTCCCTCTCCCAGATCGACGCCGGCCTCCCGGGCGGTCTCCCGGAGCCCCTCGATCAGGGCGGACATCTCCCGGCGGACCTGGTCCGGGGTCCTGATCTCGTCCTCGATGACCAGGTCTCCCGTTTCCGTCTCTTCCACATAAAAGCTCAGGACCGCGCTGCCGTCATCCTCGCCGGCGTCCGGCAGGATGTCCACGAACATCTGCTCCTTTTCCGCCGCCGTCAGGGGCACATGGTCCTCGATCTGGGCCCCGTAAAGGCCTATATCCTGCATGGCGCTGATCAGAATGTCCTCAGCCTCCGCTCTTGTCCTGACTCGAAACCGCATCCACTTCATCTGTCTGTCTCCTTTTAAATCTGTCCACAGCAAATGCCCGGAAGCGAAAAACGGTCCTCCCGCTCTCCCGCCTCCGGGCTGTATGGACCAGGGCTTACTTGCCCCAGAATTTCTTTTTCTTCGAACCGGATCCCGGATCGTCCTCGTCCCTGCCCGAACCGCCCAGGCTCCCGCCCGTCAGGGCGTCGAACTGGCGCAGGAGGTCTTTGGCCTCCCGGCTCAGCCGGGTGGGAACGTCCACGATCAGGGTCACATAGTGGTCGCCCCGGACATTCTTGTTCCGAAGGGAGGGAACGCCCTTGCCCCTCAGCCGGATCCTGGTATCGGTCTGGGTCCCGGGCTTGACGTCATAGACCACCTTGCCGTCCACCGTGTCGATGGAAATGCTGCCGCCCAGGGCCGCGACGGCGTAGGAGATCTTGACGGTGGAGAAGATGTCCACGTTCTGGCGGATGAAGATGGGGTGGTCCTCCACCAGGACCTCCACCAGAAGGTCTCCCCTGGGGCCGCCTGCCACGCCGGGCTCGCCCTTATCCCGGATCCGGACGCTCTGTCCGTTGTCAATGCCGGCGGGGATGGTCACCCGGATGGTCTTGCGGCTGCTGGTATAGCCGGTGCCGCCGCACTGGGGGCACTTGTCCTTGATGATCTGGCCGCTGCCGGAGCAGTCCGGACAGGTCTGGACGCTCCTGACATTGCCGAAGAAGGACTGCTGGTTGAAGACCACCTGGCCCCTGCCTCCGCACCGGGGGCACATCTGGGGGCTGGACCCGGGCCTGGCGCCGCTGCCGCCGCAGCCCGCGCAGGGATCCTTCATATTGAGGGTGATCTCCTTTTCGCACCCGGTCACGGATTCCATGAAGGAGATCCGGATGCTGGTCCGGATGCTGGCGCCCTTCATGGGGCCGGACCGCCCTGTCCTGGCGCCGCCGCCTCCGAACATGCTGCCGAAAAGGTCTCCGAATATATCGCTGAAGTCCGCGCCGCTGAAATCGAATCCGCCGGCGCCGAAGCCGCCTGTGCCGTCAAAGGCAGCATGGCCGTACTGGTCATACCGCTGCCGCTTTTCGGGATCGGACAGGATGGCGTAGGCTTCGGAGGCTTCCTTGAACTTTTCCTCCGCCTCCTTGTCACCGGGATGGCTGTCGGGATGATACTTCTTGGCCAGCTTCCGGTAGGCCTTCTTGATATCGTCATCCGAAGCGTCTTTGGCTATGCCCAGGACCTCGTAATAATCTCTTTTCTGTTCTGCCATGCTGCTTCCTCACTGCGCCGCAATCTGCCCAGACCGTGCTCCGGCCTGGGCAGATCCGCCGCATATGCTTTTCTTCAATCGCTTTTGTGTGCCGATCAGACCTCGCGGTAGTCGCCGTCTACGACGTCGTCATCGCCGCCCTGGTAAGCGCCGCCCTGGCCGCCTGTGGGGCCCTGGCCGCCTGTGGGGCCCTGGCCGCCCTGCGCGCCCTGATACATCTGGGCAAAGAGCTGCTGGGCATCGGTCATCAGCTTTTCTCTTCCGCTCTTGAGAGCCTCGACATCGCTGTCGCTGATGTCGGTCATGTTCTGGGTCCTGTCAAGGATGGCCTTGAGCTCGGCAATGTCAGCCTCGACCTGGGCCTTGGAAGAAGGATCGATCTTGTCGCCGGCTTCCTTCAGGGCCTTCTCGGTCTGGAAGACCATGGAGTCCGCGTCATTCCTGGCGTCGACCGCTTCCTTGCGCTTCTTGTCCTGTGCCTCGAACTCAGCCGCTTCCTTGACGGCCTTCTCGATATCGGCGTCGGACATGTTGGAGCCTG